>DATBIZ010000604.1:0-15519 GCA_036556645.1 Vicinamibacteria bacterium
TTGAGCGGGGTTCGTGCGCGCGCACACAACTTCTGACAACCGCCAGTCGTCTCTCCTGTCGAGCGCGATCCTTCCCGCGCTCGCGGCCGGGGCAGCCGCCACCGCGTCCGACCAGGAGAGATCATGTCGCCGCTCGCCGCCGCACGAGGCACCCTGTACACCGCCGTCGCCACCCTGGCGCCGCTGCTGTTCATGCGCGCGCCGGCGGCGATCTGGGTCGGCGAGATCACCCAGCTCCTGGGCCTGCTGGCCACGCCTTTCGGCCGGCGCGGCGCCTAGTCGACCGGCGGGACGCGCGCGGCGCCCGCCTGCCCGCGGACGATGGCCCCCGGCCGCGCGCCGGTGGGCCGCCCACGGTCGAGCACCACCTGGCCGTTCACCAGCACGTACTCGATCCCGGTCGCGTATTGGTGCGGGTTCTCGAAGGTGGCGTGGTCCGCCACCCGCGCCGGGTCGAAGACGGCCACGTCCGCCCACTGCCCGGGGCGGAGCAGCCCGCGGTCGAACACGCGCACCTTCGCGGTGTTCGCCGAGGTCATCTTGCGGACGGCTTCCTCCAGCGTGAGCACCTTCAGCTCGCGCACGTAGCGGCCGAGCACGCGCGCGAACGTGCCGTAGTAGCGCGGGTGCGGATGGCCGGCCGCGGTCGGCGTGCCGATCTTCACCGCGGTCCCGTCCGAGCCGATCGAGACGAAGGCCTGGCGCAGCGCGTGCTGCATGTCCTCCTCGGCGTGGTGGAAGTACACGGTCGGCACCTCCCCGCCGTTGGCGATCAGCGTGTCGAAGAGCACGTCGAGCGGCGCCCGCCCGGGGAAGGCCGCGATCACCTCGCTCATCCGCCGGCCCTCGAAGCGCTTGTACTCGGGGGACGACAGCGACACGAGCAGCATGCCCTCCCAGGAGCCGGTGGCCGTGTAGTGGTTGTACCAGCCGGGCAGACCGTTCGTGATGTCGCGGGCGAGCCGCTCGCGCTGCGCCGGGTCGCGCAGGCGTGCGAGCATCACGGTCCTGCCCCCTTCGTGCGCCCACGGGGGCAGGATCGTCTGCAGAGCGTTCTGGCCCGCCCGGTAGGGGTACACGTTGGCGGTGACGTCGAGGCCCCCTGCCCGCGCCTCGGCCAGGCGCGCCACCAGCTTCGGCATCTGCTTCCAGAGCGTGTGCTCGGCGATCTTCAGGTGGATCACGTCCACGGGCACGCGCGCGCGGCGGCCGATCGCGAGCGCCTCGTCCACGGCGTCCCAGACTCCGAGCCCTTCGTTGCGGATGTGGGTCGAGTAGATCCCGCCGTGCGCGCGCGCCTCCTCGGCCAGCGCCACCAGGGTGTCCGTGTCGATCCATGATCCGGGCGGGCCGCTGAGGGAGCTGGCCACGCCCAGAGCGCCCTGCTCCATCGCCCCGCGCACGAGCGCCCGCATCTGCGCCAGCTCCGCCGCGGACGGGGGGCCGGCGCGCGGGCCGCGCACGCGGGTCCAGAGGGTGGAGGAGCCCACGTAGGAGCCGACGTTGGCGGCCACGCCGCCCTTCAGCAGCGCGTCGAAGTAGGCCGCGAAGCCGGGGAACCGGTCGCTGGGGGCGGCCGAGCCGCCTTCGCCGAGGATCATCGTGGTGACGCCCTGGCGCACCATGCTCTCCGCGCCGCCGTCGGCGAGCAGGGTCTCGTCCGAATGGTTGTGGATGTCCACGAACCCGGGCGCGACCACCAGGCCCGCGGCGTCGATCGCGCGCGCGGCGGTGCGGCCTTCGAGCGCACCGACGGCCGCGATGCGGCGGTCGCGGATGCCCACGTCGGCGAGGAACGCCGCGTTGCCGGTGCCGTCCACGACGCGGCCGCCGCGGATCAGCAGGTCGAACTCGGGCGCGGCGACGGCCAGGAGCGCGGCGGCCGCCAGCGTCAGCATGGCGTCAGCGCTCGAAGACGAGGGTCCCGCGCTCCGAGCGGACCGTCAGGCGACCGCCGCCGAGGCGCACCGTGGAGCGGCCGTCCAGCACCGTGACGAACACGGTGTCGAGCGGCGCGGTGCTCACGCAGAACGCGCGCGTGCAGGCCAGCGGACCCGTGGAGAGCGAGCCGTCTGCGAGGCGGTAGCTCCCGCCGCAGGAGTTGCAGTCGGCGCGCACGGACAAACGGTCGTCGCCGAAGGTGATCGTGAACCGTGCGGGGTCGGCGATCGTGGTCGTGCCGCCGCCGGGCTGCTGGATGGCCTGGAGCCGCCACTCGCCCTGCACCTGGCGGGGCCCGGTGACCTCGGCGGCGCACGCGGCGGCGAGCGCCGCGCCGAGGAAGAGGATCGTCCGGCGGCTGGCCATCGGACGATCCTAGCAGACCTACTCGGAGCGCAGGACGCCGGCCGGATCCACCGCCAGCGCGCGGCGCGCGGGAAGCCACGCCGCGAGTATCGAGGCGGCGGCGATGCCGGCCGCGGCGCCGGCGAACGCGACGGGATCCGCCGGGCTGACCTCGTAGAGCACGCTCTGCAGCGACCCGCCGAGCCCCCACGCCGCCAGGCCGCCCAGGCCGAGCCCGGCCATCGCGGCGGCGAGACCCTCGCCGACGACCGCCGGCAGCACGTGCGCCGGACGCGCGCCGACCGCGAGGCGGATCGCGATCTCACGCCGCCGGCGGCCGACCGTATAGCCCAGCACCGCGAACACCCCGACCCCGGCCAGCGCGCAAGCGCTGGCCGCCATCGCGGCGAGGAGCACGGTTGCGAACCGGTAACGGGCGGTGGACTGGGACAGGCGCTGCTCCAGCGGGCGCACGCTGGAGAGCGGCACCTCGGGACCCACGCTGGCGAGCGCGGCGCGCACCTCCGGCAGCACGGCCGCGGGCTCGTCCGCGCGCACGACCAGCGCCATGTACCGCGCCGGCTCGCCGGTGGTGGCGGGCATCTGCCGGAAGGGCAGGTACACCTGGGGACGCGCCGCGCGGTCCGCCGACTCCTCGCGCACGTCCGCGACCACGCCCACGACCTCGACCCAGGGCCGCTCGGTGGCACCGGCGAGGCGTAGCCGGGCGCCCAGCGCCGCGCCGCCCAGGAGCGACCGCGACAGCGCGCGGTTCACCAGCGCGACCAGCGGCGCGCCTTCGCGATCAGCCTCGGTGAAGCGGCGGCCCGCCAGGAGGTCGATGCCGGCCGTGGCCAGCAGGTCGGGCGAGATCGCCTGCAGCGCGACCGACGGCGGCTGGCGTCCGGTGTCCGGCCGCGACTCGATCTGCAGGGGCACGCGCGTCGCGGGCGTCCAGAAGGGCACCATGGTGTTGAGCCCGACGCCCCGGACGCCGGGCCGGGCCGCCACCGCGTCGCGCAGGGCGTCGAAGAACGCGAGCACCTGGACCGTCTCCGGGTATCGAGCCGGCGGCAGCACCACGTCGCCGGTGATCACCGACGCGGTGTCGAAGCCGGGGTCGGTGCCGGCGACGCGGGCGAAGCTCTTGATCAGGAGAAGCGACGCCGCGAGGAGCGCGCTGGCCAGCGCCACCTCGCCCGCGATCAGCGCGCGGCGCGTGCCGCGGCCGGCGCGGGTGCCGCCCCGGCTCTTCGGCGTCAGGGAGCCGCCGGTCGCCTCGCGCGAGGCGCGCAGCGCGGGCACCAGGCCGAACACGAGCGGGGTGACGACCGAGAGCGCGGCGGCGAAGGCCACCACGCCCCGGTCGATCGCCACCTGCTCGAGCCGCGGGAGGTTGGCGGGCGCGAGGGCCAGCAGCGCCGGCGTGAACGCCCGCGCCAGGGCCAGCCCGACCGCGCCCGCGGCCAGCCCGAGCACCAAACTCTCGGCGAGCGCCTCGCCCACGAGCCGGCCCCGGCCGGCGCCGAGCGCCGCACGCAGCGCGTAGTCCTGCTGCCGCTCCTCCGCCCGGGCGATTAGCAGGTGCGCGACGTTCGTGCACCCGATCAGCAGCACGACGATCACCGCGCCCATCATCAGGAAGAGGGCGGGGCGCGTGCTACCCAGGACCTCGTCCGCGACCGGGAACAGACGCACGCGGCCGGCCGGCGTCTTCTCGTAGTCCGCCGGCGCCGCGCGCGCCACCTGCGACAGCGCGCGATCGAGCTGCGCCTGCGCGGACCCGGGGGTGACGCCCGGCCGCAACCGCGCCACCAGCCAGAGGTACGGCCGGCCCGCGCGCACCGGGTCGCCGCCGAGCGGCAGCGGCGCCCAGATCTCCGTCTGCCCTTCCCACCGGAAGTCCGTCGGCATGCGGACCTCGGGCGGGAGCACGCCCACCACGCGCCGGGGCACGCCGTCCAGCATCAGCGTCCGGCCGATGACCCCGGGATCCGCAGCGAACGTTCCGCGCCACAGCACGTCGCTCAACACCACCACCGGCGCCGCGCCGGCGAGGAAGTCCTCCGGCGCGAAGAGCCGTCCCATCGCGGGCGCGGCCCCCAGCGTGGCGAACAGCTCGGCGGTCACGTGCGTGATCCACAGCCCGTAGGCGCGGTCGTCGGCCACCAGGTTCGCGCCGCCGTACAGGAATCCCCCGGCCTGCTCGACCGCGGACCCCTCCTCCCCGAACGCGCGCAGCTCGCGCTCGGAGAAGTCCGGGTCGCGGACCCCCGAGTCGAGCTGACGGCTCAGCACGACCGTGCGCTCGGCGTGCGGCCACGGCAGCTCGCGCAGCACGACCGCGCTGAGGACGCTGAACAGCGCGACCGTCGCCCCCATGCCGAAGGCGAGCGTCGCCACGCACGTCAGGGCGAACATCGGACGCCGGGCCAGCGACCGCGCAGCCGGGCCGACGAGCGGCGGGATCGAGCTCATGGGCCGCGCGAGTTCAACCCTCGTGCCAGGACCCGTGCCCGCCGCCCGTCAGCGGTTTCCCGCGCACCTCCGATGCCGGCCACGGCCGCGCGCGTCCGTCGGCGGACACGCTCGTCCCAGGATCGCCCAGCGAAGCCGCGCTCCAGGGCCTTGGACGCTCGCCGGACGACCGCCGCCGCTCAAGGCCGGATCAGCCAGAAGTCGTAGGCGCCGCTGCCGCTGTACGAGTACACGCGCCAGCGGTAGTAGCCGCTGCTGCCGGCGTAGGCGATCGCCTCTTCCGAGGTCGCGCTCTCCGAGCGCGCGACCGTGGACCACCAGAAGCCGTTCCAGCGCTGCAGGTACAGGTCGAAGTCGGTGCCGGCCGGCCCCCGCAGCCAGCCCCGGTGCGTGCCGGCCACGCTCTGGTACCAGGTGCCGCCCGGCTGGTACGAGCTGGCGCCGGTGCCGGACAGCGAGCCGGTGTAGTGCGCGCAGCCGGTGCACGGATCGTCGTCCGGGGGCGGCGGCGGAGGCGGCGGCGTGATGTCGAACCGCGTGAAGAGCAGCCGGTTCGGCGAGCCGGTGCCCGCGCCGGTCACCCGGCCGACGGTCGCCGCGCCCACGATCCCGCTCGCCACCTGCGCCGGCGTCGCCGTGGGGTGCTCGTCCAGGTACAACGCCGCCGCTCCGGCGACGTGGGGCGCGGCCATCGAGGTGCCGCTGATCGTGTTGGTGGCGGTGTCGCTGGACGTCCAGGCGGACGTGATCGAGGACCCCGGCGCGAAGATGTCGAGGCAGGTGCCGAAGTTCGAGAACGACGACCGCGCGTCGCTGCTGGTGGTCGCGCCCACGGTCAAGGCCGCCCCCACCCGCGCGGGCGAGGAGTTGCAGGCGTTCGCGTTGCTGTTGCCGGCGGCGATCGCGTAGGTCACCCCGGCCGCGATGGACCGGTTCACGGCCTCGTCGAGCGCGGTGGAGGCGCCGCCGCCCAGGCTCATGTTCGCCACCGCCGGCAGCTGGCGGTTGGCGGTGACCCAGTCCACGCCGGCGATCACGCCCGAGTTGGTGCCGGAGCCGGAGCAGTTCAGCACGCGCACGGCCCACAGGGTCACGCTCTTGGCCACGCCCCAGCGGCTGCCGCCCACGGTGCCGGCCACGTGCGTGCCGTGGCCGTTGCAGTCGCTGGTGCCGCGGCCGTCGGCGATCGCGGTGTAGCCCTCGACCACCCGCCCGCCGAGGTCCTGGTGCGTCCGGCGGATCCCGGTGTCGATGATGTACGCGTTCACGCCGTTGCCGTCGAAATCGTAGGTGTAGGTGCCGCTCAGCGGGAGCGCCGCCTGGTCCACCCGGTCGAGGCCCCACGTGGCCCCGGTCTGGGTGGCGATCGCCCACACCTCGCTGTCCTGCTCCACGAACCGCACGCTCGGGTCGCGCGAGAGCGCTTCGGCGGCGGCCGGCGTCATGCGTGCCGCGAAGCCGCGCAGCGCGCGCTCGAACACGTGCGTGACGCGGCCGCCGTGCCGCGCCGCCATGTCCGCGGCGAGCTGCACGGGCGCGCGGCGCGCGGCGCTGGACACGCCGGGAGCGTCCTCGTGCAGCACGACGAGGTAGGAGCCCGGGATCGGGCGGCCGCCGGCAGGGACGCGCACCTCCGCGGCGGCGACCGACGCCGTCACGGCGAGCAGGAACACGCTGCGCAGGAGAATTCTCATATTTTGCCCCTTGTTTGCGCGAACAGTAGAGCCACCCCGGTCGTGGAGTCAAGCGAAAAATCCAGGGCGCTGAACGCCGCGACCGGCCGGGCCGCCAAATGGCTGACCGGACGAGAGCGCGCCCGGTCGTGCCCGCGCCGCGTAGAATGCGAGCCCGTGGCCTGCGCGCGCCGCGCCTTCTCCGCCGTGCTGCTGGCGCTGTCCGCCTGCGGGGAGACCTCGGACGGCGCCGCCCGCGCCCCCACGGCACGCTTCCGTGACGTCCGGCGGGTGGAGATCGCCGGATTCTCCGGCTCCGCGATGGAGCCCTACATCTCCTGCGACGGGCGCTACCTCTTCTTCAACAACCGGAACGAGCCCGCGGAGCAGACCGACCTGTTCCTCGCCGAGGCGGCGGGGGCGGACCGCTTCCAGCTCGTCGGCCCCCTCGCGGGCGCCAACGCGCCTCCACCCGCGCTCGACGCGGTCCCCAGCCTCGACCTGCGCGGCGAGCTGTTCTTCATCTCCACGCGCAGCTACGACACCTCGCTGGCCACGCTCTACCAGGGCGACTTCCGAGAGGGACGCGTGGAGTCGGTGCGGCTGGTCCCGGGCAACGTCTCGCGCGGCCAGCGCGGCTGGCTGACCATGGACGCGGAGATCGCCCGCGACGGGAGCCTGCTCTACTTCGCCGACGCGCGCTTCAGCGGCGGGCCGATACCGGACGAGGCGGACCTCGTGATCGCCCGCCGCACGCTCGACGCGTTCACGGTGGACGACGAGGGGCGCCGCCTGGTGGCGGCCCTGAACACGCGGGCGCCCGAATACGCGCCCGCGGCCGCCGCGGACGGCCTGGAGATGTTCTTCACGCGCCTGGAAGGCGCCACGCCCGTGATCCTCCGCGCCACGCGGGCCCGGGCGTCCGATCCGTTCGGAGCGCCCTCCCCGATCGAGGGCGTGAGCGGCTTCGTGGAGGCGCCGACCCTCACCTGCGACGGCCGCGCCCTGTACTTCCACCGGCTCGACGGGAGCGAGTTCGCGATCTACCGGGCGGACCGCGTGGGGGACGCCGCCGCCGCTTCCACCGCGCGATCGGTCCTCGCGCCGCGCGCGCCGCGCGGTTCCTCTACGGGCCTACGCCTCACGCTGCCGCTACAATCCGGCCGCCCATGACCAAGGCCGCCAGGCACGCCCTCGCCTTCCTCCTCCTGGCCGCCGTACCCGCCCTCGCCGCGCCGCCCGCCGACCTGGTGGTCGTGAACGGCAAGGTGTTGACCGTGGACGCGCGCTTCCGCGTCGCGCAGGCGGCCGCGATCCGCGACGGCGTGTTCGTCATGGTCGGCAGCGACGCCCAGGCGCGCGCGCTGGTGGGGCCGCAGACCCGCGTGATCGACGCGCGCGGACGCTCGGTCGTGCCGGGGCTCGTGGACAGCCACGTGCACGCGCTGATGGTGGCGGAGAGCGAGGCGCGGGGCGCGTTCCGCGACCTGCGCTCGATCGCGGAGATCCAGTCCTGGCTGCGCGAGCGGGCGGGCCAGGCGGCCGAGGGCGAGTGGGTGTGGAGCCCGCGCGTGTTTCCCACGCGCCTGCGGGAGCGGCGCCTGCCCACCCGCGACGAGCTCGACGCCGCCGCGCCGCGTCATCCCGTGGTGGTGGACGCGGCCTACGCGCTGGTCGTGAACACGGCCGCGCTGAGGGCGGCCGGCATCGGACCGGACACGCCGGCGCCGGCCGGCGGCTCCATCGTGAAGGACGCCGGCGGGCGCCCGACCGGGCTGCTGCGCAACGTGGGCGCGCTGCTCGACCGCTACCGGCCCGCAGGCCGTCCCGAGCGGCTGCTCGAAGCCCTCGAAGAGGTGCACCGCCGCTACCACGCCGCCGGGATCACCAGCGTGATCGAGCGCGGCGCCGACCTGGCCGGCTACCGCGCCTACGACGCGCTCCGCCGCGACGGCCGGCTGCGCGTGCGCGCGACGGTGACGCTGCGCGTCGCCTCCGACGGCTCGGCCGAAGGGACCGAGGCGTTCCTGCGTGGGCTGCCCGTGCGCTTCGGCGAGGGCGACGACCGGCTGCGCGTGGGACCGCTGAAGATCGTGGCCGACGGGGGGCTCCTGGCCGGCACCGCGTTCATGCGCGCACCGTACGGTCCGAGCGCGTCGGCGCTCTACGGGGTGGCCGACCCCGGCTACCGCGGGTTCCTCACCCTCACGCCCGAGAAGATGAACGCGATCGTGCGCGCGGGCCATCGCGCGGGCTGGCAGATGGTCGCCCACGTGACCGGCGACGCGGGGGTGGACGCCGTGCTCGACGCGTTCGCGGCCGCCGACGCCGACCGCCCGATCCGCGAACGCCGCTTCACGCTGCTGCACGCCTACTTCCCCAACCCGGACGCGGCACGCCGCGCCGCCGCCCTGGGCGTGGCCGTGGACACGCAGCCCGCGTGGTACTACAAGGACGCCGACGCGCTGCTGCCCGCGCTCGGCGAGGAGCGCCTGCGCACCTTCATCGGCCTCCGCGAGTGGCGGCGCGCCGGCGTGACGGTCGCGCTGAACACCGACCACATGTTCGGGCTCGACCCCGACCGCTCGCTCAACCCGTACAACCCGTTCCTCACCATGGCGGTCGCGGTGACGCGACGCACCGAGGGGGGCCGGGTGATCGGCCCGGAGCAGGCCGTGTCGCGCGAGGAGGCGCTGCGGATGATGACGCGGGACGCCGCCTACCTGAGCTTCGACGAGGGGCGCAAGGGCACGATCGAGGTCGGCAGGCTGGGCGACCTCGTGGTGCTCTCCGACGACTTCCTGGCCTGCGCCCCGGAGCGCATCCGCGAGATCCGCGCGGTGGTGACCGTGCTCGGCGGCGCCGTGGTCCACGAGGCTGATGGCCAGTAGCGCGACGCTGGTCCGCGGGCTCGGCCTGGTCGGCGCCGCCTCCATGCTGATCTGCAACGTGATCGGCACCGGCGTGTTCCTGAAGGCCCGCGTGATGACCTGCAACGTCGGCTCGCCCGGGATGGTCATGGCGGTGTGGGTGACGGCGGGGCTGCTCTCCCTCGCCGGCGCGCTGACCTACGCGGAGCTGGCCGCGGCGATGCCGCGCTCCGGCGGCGAATACGTGTTCCTCCGCGAGGCGTACGGCCGGCCGTTCGGGTTCCTCTACGGCTGGATGCGCTTCTTCGTGGGCAACAGCGGGGCCATCGCCGCGCTGGCCGCCGGGTTCGCGATCTTCCTGAACGGCGTCAGCGGCGGTGCGCTGGCGGGCGGCGGGATCCCGGCCGTCGCCATCGGCGCGATCGTGCTGGTCACGCTGGTCAACTGTGCGGCGGTGGCGGTCGGCGGCCGCATCGCCACCACCCTCACCGTGCTCAAGGCCGCGCTGATCCTGGGCATCGGGGCGGGCGCCTTCCTGCTCGCCCGCGGCGACTGGGGCCACTACGGCCTGGCCGCGGCCGGGGGCGCCTGCGAGGGCGTGGAGGCGGCGGCCCGCGGCGGCGCGGCCGGCTTCGCGGCCGCCATGCTCGGCGCGCTCTGGGCCTACAACGGCTGGAACGAGGTCACCTACGTGGCGGGCGAGGTGAAGGATCCGCGGAAGAACCTGCCGCTCGCCATCATCGGCGGGCTCCTCACCGTCGCCGCCCTGTACGTGTTCGTCAACGCGTCGTACTTCTACGTGTTGTCCCCGGCGCAGGTGGCGAGCGTGCCGGCGTCGTCGGCGGTGGCCACCGAGGTCATCACCTCGTTCCTGGGCCCCGGCGCCGGGCGCCTGATGGCGGCCGCGCTGGCCGTGTCCGTGTTCGGGGCGCTGCAGGCGGCCAGCCTGGTGATGGCACGCATCCCGCACGCGATGGCCGAGGACGGCCTGTTCTTCCGCGCGCTGGGCCAGGTGTCGCCGCGCACGCACGTGCCGGTGCGGGCGCTGTTCGCGCAGGCGGCCTGGGCCAGCGTGCTCGTGCTCTCCGGGACCTTCGACGAGCTCACCGACTACGCGATCTTCGCGATCCTGATCTTCGTGGCGCTGTCCACCGCGTCGGTGTTCGTGCTGCGCCGGCGCGCGCCCGACGCACGTGCGGGCTACCGCACCTGGGGCTACCCGGTGACGCCGGCGCTCTTCCTGCTCGCCGCGGGCTGGCTGATCGTGAACACGCTGCAGACCTCGCCCCGCCAGGCGTTCGCGGGGCTCGCCCTGATGGCGCTCGGCGTGCCGTTCTACTGGTACTGGTCGCGGCGCCGGGCGTAGCGGTCCGCGCCCGTCACCAGCCGTAGACGACGCGCGCCCGCAACGCGATCTCGCGCACGGCGTCCCACTGGTCGGCGTTGGTCAAGACGACGATGCCGTCGCCGGTGTCGCGCGAGGCGAGCAGCCAGCTTCGATAACCCTTGTTGCCGCCGGTGTGGCCGAACAGCGGCCGTTCCGCCTCGTCCTTCGGGAAGCGCTCGAAGCCCAGGCCGAAGCTGTCGGGGAGCACCGGCGCCGTCATCTGGTCCGCAAGGTCCTTCGGCAGCACCGCCCCGCGCAGCCCCAGGCGGGACCGCTGGATCGCGACGACGAACCGCGCGAGGTCGCTCGCCGTGGTCCACAGGCCGGCCGCGGCCATCTCCGGATACGTATGGCTGCCGCCCGCCACCGCTTTCCCGCCCTCGTGCCCGGCGCTGGCGAACGGGGCGAGATCCGCGGGCAACGGCTGCTCGAAGGTGCTGAACCGCATGCCCACCGGCTCGAGCACCAGCCGGCGCATCACCTCGGGGAAGGGGAGCGAGAGCTGGTCGGTCAACACGAGCTGGGCGATGGTGGTGCCGCCCCCGGAGTACTCGAACCGCGTCCCCGGCACCGTGACGACGCGCACCGCTTCGTGGTTGGCCGGCCGCATCCCGTCGAGGAGCTGCGGGACGGTCGGCAGGGCGGCGCCGGCGGCGTACCCGGAGAAGCCGCCGACGGTGAGCCCGCCGGTGTGGCTCAGGATGTGGCGCAGGGTGAGCGGCGTTCCCGTCGTGTGCTCGTTCGTGGGCACCTTCCAGCTCGTCAGGTACGCGTTGACGTCCTGGTTGAGGTCGAGCCGGCCTTGCGCGACCAGCCGCAGCACGGCCAGGGCGGTCACGGCTTTGCTGATCGACGCCGCCTGGAAGACGGTGAGGGTGTCCACGGGCCGGCCGCCATCGAGGCTGGCGACCCCGAACCCGTTCGCCCACTCGATCTCGAAGTCGCGCAGCACGGCCACGCTGGCGCCGGGCACGCCGTGCGCCTTCATCACGGCGTGCACGTGATCGCGCAGCGCGGCCGCCCGCGCCGGCGCGCCGGCCGGCTCGGCGCCGGGCGCGACGGCGGCGAGCGCGAGCGCGCACGCCACCCACGGCGCCGCCGTCCGGACGCGCGTCACGGCCTGGCCCACGCGCGAGATCGTAGCCGGATTTCCGCGCCGCGGGCGGACCGCCGCGCCCGTCCGTGGCGGACGCCGGTGAGGATATGCTCGTCTGGCCGCGCGGGTCGCGGGCGGGGAGGGGCATGAAGGTCGAAGTCTTCGAGATGGAGCGGTTCCAGTCGGTCTGGGAGAACCGCGTCGCGCACAACCTCTCCGAGAGCGGCGTCCATCCGATGTCCGTCGAGGAGCTGCTCGCCGGCGAGGGGCACGAGGCGCTCCTGCGCCAGCGGCTCGTCTACGTGCAGTCGAACGGCAGCCCGGCGCTGCGCGAGGCGATCGCCGCCCTCTACCCGGGGGCCACCGCGGACAACGTGGTGGTGGCGAACGGCACCGCCGAGGCCAACTACATCTCCGTGTGGCGCCTCGTCGAGCCCGGCGACGAGGTCGTGTTGATGCTTCCGAACTACATGCAGCTCTGGGGCGTGGCGCGCGGCCAGGGCGCCACCGTCGTGCCGTGGCACCTGCGCGAGGAGCGGAGCTGGGGGCCCGACCTCGACGAGCTCGACTCCCTGGTCGGCCCGCGCACGCGGCTGATCGCGCTCGTGAACCCGAACAACCCGACCGGCGCGATCCTGGGCGAGGAGGCCATGCGCCGCATCGCCGCCGCCGCCGCCCGTCACGGCTCCTGGCTGCTGGCCGACGAGGTCTATCGGGGCGCGGAGCGCGACGGCCGGGAGTCGCCGACGTTCTGGGGACTCTACGACCGCGTGCTGGTCACCTGCGGGCTCAGCAAGGCCTATGGCCTGCCGGGGCTGCGGGTCGGCTGGGTGGTGGGGCCGCCGGACACGGTGTTCGACCTCTGGGCGCGCAAGGATTACCTGACGATCGCGCCGGGAGCGTTGTCGGACCTCCTCGCACGTCACGCCCTGCGGCCGGACGTGCGGCCGCGGATCCTGGCGCGCACCCGCGCGATCATCCGGTCGAACGACGCCGTCCTCGACCCGTGGCTGCGCGCGCAGAAGCCGGACGCGTTTCGCGTGGTGCCGCCACGCGCGGGCGCGATCGCGTACCTTCGGTACTCCTGGCCGATCCCCTCGCTGCGCCTGATGGAGCGGCTGCGCGACGAACAGGGCGTCCTGGTGGTGCCCGGCGCGCACTTCGGGATGGAGGGCTTCCTCCGCGTGGGGCTCGGGAACGAGCCGCAGGACTTCGCGTCCGCGCTCGAGCGCGCCGGCGCGGTGCTCGAGTCGCTCGGCCCCGCTCCGGGATTCTGAGGTTGGGCGCGCCCGCGCTCCGCGTCCTGCGCGAGGCCGAGGTCCGGCGGCTGATCGGTCCGCGCGAGGCGCTCGCGGCGGTGCGCGAGGCCTTCGCGCGCCTGGCGCGGGGCCAGGCCACGCTGCCCGGCGTGATCGGCCTGGACATCCCCGAGCAGCAGGGCGAGGTCCACGTGAAGGGCGCCTACCTGCACGGCTCGCCCTACTACTCGATCAAGGAAGCGGCCGGGTTCTACGCCAACGCGGG
Source organism: Vicinamibacteria bacterium (assembly GCA_036556645.1). GTDB lineage: Bacteria > Acidobacteriota > Vicinamibacteria > Fen-336 > Fen-336 > DATKEG01. The sequence goes on from DATBIZ010000604.1 coordinate 13,315, forward strand.
GCGTGGCCTGCCCGTGTCGAGCGGCCTGGTGCTCGTCTTCGACGCCGCCACCGGCTTCCCCGCCGCGCTGCTGCTGGACAACGGTTACCTCACCGAGCTGCGGACGGGCGCCGCCGGCGCGCTGGCCGCGGACCTGCTGGCCCGGCGCGAGGTCGAGACGGTCGCGATGATCGGCAGCGGCGGACAGGCGCGCTACCAGCTCGAGGCCCTGCTCGGCGTGCGGCGGCCCCGGCGCGTGCTGGTGCACGGGCGGTCGCGCGAGCGCGCGGCCGCGTACGCGCGCGAGATCACGGACCGGTTCGGCCTGGCGGTCGAGCTGGCCGCCTCGGTGCGCGCGGCGGTGGAGCCGGCCGACCTGGTCGTGACCACCACCCCTTCGCGCGAGCCCCTGGTCCGCGCGGAGTGGCTGCGTCCGGGCGCCCACGTCACCGCGGTCGGCTCCGACGGGCCGGCCAAGCAGGAGCTCCACGCGGCGGTGCTCGCGCGCGCGGACAAGGTCGTGGCGGACAGCCTGGCGCAGTGCCTGCGGCTGGGCGAGATCCACCACGCCGTCGAAGCCGGCGTGCTGCGCGCCGAGGACGTCCACGCGGAGCTGGGCGCGCTGGCGGCCGGCCTGGCGCCGGGACGCGCCTCGGACGACGAGATCACCGTCGCCGACCTGACCGGCGTCGGCGTGCAGGATGCGGCGGTGGCGGACGTGGTCACGGCCGCCGCGGCCGCGCGCGGGATCGGCGACACCCTGGCGCCCTGAGCGCCGCTCACCGCCAGCGCCCCGGCGCCAGCATCGCGGTCATCCGCTCCGGGTTGCGGACGCTCTGCCCCGCCATCCATGCATCCACCGACGCCACCAGGTCCCGGCCCACGTCGCCGCCGACCAGCTCGCCGCGGCGCCGGCGCGCGGCGGCGGCGTGCAGCGCCATCTCCGCGGTGGTGAAGCCGGCCTCGGCGGCTTCGAGCGACCGCAACGCGCGCTCCGCGTCGCCGGCGGTCGCCGCCGCGCCCGCACGGAGGATCCAGGCCAGCGGATCGCCCCAGCGCGTGCGCTCGCGCAGGATGGCGCGGGCGTGGCGCTCGACGCCGTCCACGAGCGCGTGACGCTCGCGTGCGTCCTCGACGTGTGCGGCCGTGCCCAGGCGCAGCCGGGCGCGGGTGTCCAACCCCCGGATGTAGCCGACCTGCACGAACCGGTCCAGCGCGCGCGCGAACGCGCGCCAGGGCTTGGGCACGGGTGCGGACGCCGCGGGCGGCTCCCCGCGGTAGAGCGCGATCTCGGTCCGCGCGGCCCGTACCCAGAGCTGCAGGTAGTCGAACTGCCCGCGCCGCCAGCCGGACAGCCCGTCCTCCATCTCCTGCAGGGCGCGCGCCGGATCGTCGGCGGCCAGCCAGGGCACGTGCGAGAAGAAGCCGACACGCAGGACGGTCGCGCGCAGCAGGTTGTTGCGCCCCTCCGCCTCCTCGAGGAGGGGGGGCAGCCGGCGCGAGAGCGTGGCCAGGTCGCCGAGGAAGAACAACGATGCCAGGCCGAAGAGCTGCGCGATCAGGATCTCCCAGTCCACGCCGGTGCACCGCTCGCGCAGGATCTGCTCCGCCCGCGCGGACAGGCTGCGCGACTCGCGCCACCGGCCGTCGAGCCAGGCCGCGCAGCCGGCGGCCAGCGTGGCGAGTCCGAGCGCGTAGGGATGCTTCACGCGCTCGGCCAGCGTCCGCGACGCCTCGATGAGCCGGCCGGCGCGTCTCAGGCTCTTGTTGCCGCGCATCGCCACGTAGCAGCCCTCGATGGCCAACGCGCGCGCGATCCGGTACGGCTCGCCCGCGCGCAGCGCGAGGAGGAGGTGGCGCGCCTGGAAGTCGGCGCCCCGGACCATGTCGAGGGTGGCCACGCCGACGCCGACCGCCCAGCAGGTGTCGATGCGGAGCAGGTCCTGGCTGCGCACCTCGCTCTCGTGCTTCTCCTGGAAAGCGAGACCTCGCAGGCGGATCCGCAGGCGCCGGACGAGGAGCCACAGCAGCGCGGCCTGGGCCGTCGCCGGCATCTGCAGGCCGAGCTTGTCGAGCACGCCCCGCAGCACGCGCGCCCCGTCCTCCATGTGGCCGCTGACGTAGAACTGCCACGCCGCGCGCCGGTGCAGCTCGACGGAGAGCACGGGCCCCGCCGCCAGGGCGGCGGACAGATACGCCTGCGCCGCCTCCGCGCCGCGGCCCGCG
>DATBIZ010000605.1:0-8475 GCA_036556645.1 Vicinamibacteria bacterium
GGTGACGTTCTTGATGCCCTCGCGGTAGATCGCCTGCGCGAGCACGGTGGCGGTGGTGGTGCCGTCGCCGGCGACGTCGGAGGTCTTCGACGCGACCTCGCGCACCATCTGCGCGCCCATGTTCTCGAGCGGCTCCTTGAGCTCGATCTCCTTGGCCACGGTCACGCCGTCCTTGGTGATGACCGGGGAGCCGAACTTCTTGTCGAGGACGACGTTGCGCCCCTTGGGGCCGAGGGTGACCTTCACCGCGTCGGCCAGGCGGTTCACCCCGCGCAGGACGGCCTGCCGGGACTCGTCGCCGTACGTGATCTGCTTCGCCATGTTCTGCGGATCTCCTTTTCCTGACTAGCCGACGACGGCGAGCACTTCATCCTCGCGGAGGATGAGGTACTCCTGGCCGTCGATCTTGATGTCGGTGCCCGAGTACTTGCCGAAGAGGATCTTGTCCCCGGCCTTCACGTCGAGCGGAACCTTGGTGCCGTTCTCCAGCACCTTGCCGTTGCCCACGGCGATGACCTTGCCTTCCTGGGGCTTCTCCTTCGCGGTATCGGGGATGATGATCCCGCCCTTGACGGTCTCCTTCTCCTCGATCCGCTGCACCAGCAGGCGATCGTGTAGCGGCCGAACGTTCATGCGTGCAATCTCCTTTATGGATCTCGTGCGGGCAGGGCTCCCGCAGGGTCCGGCTTTAGCACTCAACCCTGGCGACTGCCAAATCTAGTCGGCCGGGGGCCGGATGTCAAGCGGACCCGGGGCCGAGCCGGCCTCGACGGCACGCGCTAAGTGGTTGAGTCAGTGGTCGGTCGGCGGGACCTTGATCTTGTATTCGTCGAGCTTCTTGCCGAGCGTGTTGCGGTGGATCTTCAGGTCCTTGGCCGCGCGCGAGAGGTTCCCCCGGTGCCGCTGCAGCACGCGCAGGATGAACCGCTTCTCGAACTCGCGGCGCGCCTCCGTGAAGAGGATGCCCTTGTCGATCATCTCCGCGACGAGTGAGTCCATCAGCTGCTTCACGGAAGCTCCCTTGTCAGGCTACAGGCCGCGAGGGCCGGTGTGGAGGCGCTCCGGGGGACGGACGCGAGTGTCCTCGCGCCGCGTCACGCTGGCCGTGACCGCCATCACCGCACCTTCGCCGGGTCGCCGGCGGAGAGCGAACGGGCCTCGCCGGTGAGCCGGGCGTAGGCCTCGCGGTACTTCTCGACCGTGCGCGCGACGACCTCGTCGGGGAGGGAGGGGCCCGGCGGCCGCTTGTCCCACCGCAGCGTGTCGAGATAGTCGCGCACGTACTGCTTGTCGAAGCTCGGCTGGGCGCGGCCCGGCTCGTAGGAGTCGGCCGGCCAGAAGCGCGAGGAGTCCGGGGTGAGCGCCTCGTCGATCCAGAGCAGCTTGCCGTCGTGCAGCCCGAACTCGAACTTGGTGTCGGCGAGGATGATCCCGCGCTCCTCGGCGTGCGCGCGCGCGCGGCGGTAGATCTCCAGGCTGAGGTCGCGCAGCTCCGCGGCGCGCTCCGCCCCCACCAGCCGCCCGACCTCGGCGAACGGGATGTTCTCGTCGTGCCCCTGCTCGGCCTTGGTGGACGGCGTGAACAGCGCGGGGTCGAGGCGCTCGGACTCGCGCAGCCCGGGCGGCAGCGGGATCCCGCAGACCGCGCCGGTCGCCTGGTAGTCCTTCCACCCCGAGCCGACCAGGTAGCCGCGCACCACGCACTCCACCGGGAACGGCTGCGCCTTCACCACGATCATCGAGCGCCCCTCGAGCTGCGCCCGGAACGGATGCAGCGCGGCGGGATACGCGGAGACGTCCGCGGTCAACACGTGGTTCGCCACCACCTCGGCGAGCAGCGAGAACCAGAAGAGCGAGAGCTGCGTGAGCAGCACGCCCTTGCCCGGGATGCCGGTGGGCAACACGACGTCGAACGCGCTGATCCGGTCGGTGGCCACCACCAGCAGGCGATCGCCCAGGTCGTAGACGTCGCGCACCTTGCCGCGCCGCCAGAGAGCGAACCCCGGAAGCTCCGTGGCCAGGAGCGGCGTCGCGGGGGCGTCCGTGGAGGAAGTGGCCAAGGAAGATGTCTCCCAGAGCCGCACCGTCCGTGGCGAGGTCTGTGGGGAGGACGGAGTCTAGCGGAAGCCAGCGCCGCCGCGCAAGGTGAAATTTCCGAGACGACTTACGGACGTGGCGAGGGCGAGGCCACGCTCTCGCGCGCGACCTCCACGCGCGCCTCCAGGCGCACGTCGCCGTTCTCGGAGGTGAGCTTCACCGCCTCCCCGCCGCCGCCGAGGCGCCCGGTCACGTGCGAATCGTCGGTGCGCGAGAGCGTGAGGCCGGGCACGTCGAGCGTGAGCTCGCCGCGGCGCGCCTGCGCCTCGAGGTCGAAGCGGCTGCCCGCGGGCACCTCGAGCCGGATGCCCCCGTGGGTGGCGGTCACCGTGAGCGGCCACTGCACGGGCTCCGACGGCACCAGGCGCACCCCGCCGCGGTGGCTCTGCACCGCGAGCGGGCCGCGGAAGCCGTCCACCACCACGTCGTTGCCGGAGGCCTCGATGCGCCCGCCGCCCGCCAGCTCCTCCGCCTGCACCGCGCCGTGGTCCACGTTGACGTCCACCGGCCCGCCGATCCGCTGCAGCGACACGTCGTTGTAGCGCGCCTTGGCGAAGACCGCGGCCTTCACGTCGCGCAGGTCGAGGTGGCCGTGCTGCGTGGTCGCGCGCGCCTCGCCCCCGACCTGGGCGACGGCGACGTCGCCGTACGAGGTCTCCACCACCGCGTTGCCGGTCACGTCGCGCACGTCCACGCGGCCGTGCTGCGAGCGGATCTCCAGGTCGCCGCGCACGGTCTCCGCCTCGATCTCGCCGAACTGCGCGCGGAGGATCAGCGCGCCGGTGCGGCGGGCGGTCACGCGGCCGTGCTCGGTGTCGAGCGACGCGCGGCCGCCGACGTCCTCGACTTCGACCGGTCCATGGCGGGCGGTGAGCGACAGCGCGCCCTGCACGCCGGAGACCCACACCTCGCCGTGCTGGCCCTTCACCACCGCGGGCCCGGCGATCCGCGCGACGCGGATCGCGTCGAAGGATCCCCACACGTCGGCGGCGGCCACCCCGGCCACGTCCACCAGGCCGTGCTCGTTGCGCACGGTCGCCGCGGTGTCCGCCGGCACCAGCAGCTCGAGGTGCGTCTCGAAGCCGACGCGTTCGTTCGAGCGCTGGAGCTGGTCGCGGTTCGTGGTGACGCGCAGCGCGGTGCCCGACAGCTCCGCGCTCGCCTTCACCAGCTCCGAGAACCGCCGCGCCTCCTCCTCGGTGGGACGGTACACCACCGTGCGCAGCTTCAGCACCACTTCGCCGGCGGGTCCGGCGCTCACGCGCACCGCGCCGAACGCGTTCTGCACGTCGAGGGCGGTGCCGGGGGGAACGGCGTGCCGCTGCTCGGACTCGAAGGTGAAGGAGGGCCCGCGGAAGCGGCCCTCCAGCACGCGGCAGCCGGTGGGGCCGAGGTCCACCTGGCCGCGCACGACGCGCGCGGCCTCGATGAAGCCGCCGAAGACGAGGATGGCCAGCAGGAGCAGGATCTTGGTCGCCTTCACTCAGGACCTCCTGGCCTGCGCGCGCCGCGCGAGGGAGACGGCCAGCTCCAGGCCCCCCCACACGACGAGCAGCAGCGGCCACCAGCGATGGAGCGTGTCGAGCGCGTCGAGCTTGCCCAGGTTGCCCAGGGTCCAGACCACGCCGAGGCCGACCAGTCCCAGGCCGAAGACGAGCTGCTCGACCTTAACGGACACCGTCGTCGTCCACTCCGGCCGGCCGCGCCGCCGCCGTGGCCTGCCGCCGGCGCATCGAGCCGTAGAGGAAGGCGCCGCCCGCGGCCACGATCAGCAGCGGCCACCAGCGCTGCAGCGCAACCAGCTCCAGGATGCCGAGGTTGTTGAGCAGGATCACCAGGCCGAGCACGATCAGGGTCACGCCCCAGGTCGGCGACTCGGAGGCGTCTTCCTCCACCAGGGCCTGCCCGCCCAGGAAGCGCGCGTTGATGAGGGTGGCGCTGCGCCAGGCGTCCACCAGGTTGTAGAAGTAGACGAACGGGATGAGGAAGGCGAACGGGAACCAGTTGATCTCGCCCGCGCCGTAGATGCAGAAGGCCTCGCCGAAGAAGAAGGACAGGCCCTTCGCGAGCTGGCCGTTGTAGATCTGCCCCACGCCGGGGAACAGCGAGAGCACCAGCGCCACCCACGGGTTCTTCGGCAGCGGCGGGCCGGCGGGCGCTTGCTGGTAGACCGGCGGCGTCACCGGGGTGAGCGGCGGCAGCGGCGTCGCGGGTCCGGGCAGGGGACTGGTCATGCGGTTCTCCTCGCGCGAGAGCGCGTCGTCGGGCGGCTCGTCCGCCGCGGCGCCTCGCGGTTCACGCCCTCTGCTACGGCGTCCGCGAAGCCGAAGTTCACGAAGTACGAAGTGGGCCCGGGCGCCTCGTGGGCGGCGGGCGGCTTGTCGTCCGGCCCGTCCGGCGCCGGCGCGGCCGGCGCGGTGCCGCGGCGCCGCTCCAGCAGCCGGCGGTAGTCGTCCACGCGGTCGTTCACGCGGTCGAGGCGCCCCTCGAACGCGGTGCGGATCACCACGCGGAGCAGGCGCAGGTCCTCGACCAGCCGGTCCTTGCGCTCGGCGATGTACGCGCCGGCGGTCACCGTGCGCTGGACCACCCGGTTGGCGGCGCGGACCGGCGTGCCCACGAAGCTCTGCGCCAGGAACACGGCCGCGGTGAGCGCGACGGCCAGGGCGGCGGCCATGCCGCGCACGGTGCCGGGTACGGAGAAGGCGAGCACCTCGCGCGCGGCGGCGCCCAGCCGCCCGGCCACCAGCCGCAGCGGCGGCCGCCGCCGGCGCGCGGCCGCCGCGGCCAGGGCCGCGCTGGCCGCGCGCTCCGCCAGGTCGCGCGCCGGCTCCAGCTCCGGCGCGCTGCGCAGCGCGGCCACCACCTCGCCCAGCGCCTCGAACAGCTCGCGGCACCGTACGCACGAGGCCAGGTGCCGCTCCAGGTCGGCGCGCGCGGCGGGATCGAGGCCGCCCTCGTAGAGGTCCGAGAGCCGCTCTTCCGCCCCCGCGCAGTCGAATCGCTCGCTCATGCGGGCTCCGCGAATTCGTGCTTGCGGCCGACGAGCCGGCGCGCCAGCTCCAGCCGGCCGCGGTTGATGCGGCTCTTCACGGTGCCGAGAGGGATCTGCAGGATGCCGGCGACCTGCTCGTAGGGCAGCCCCTGCAGGTCGCAGAGGATCAGCGGCTCGCGCAGGTCCGCGGGCAGCGCGCGCAGCCCGCGCCGGACGAACTCCACGCGCTCCTCGCGCTCCAGCCCGCGCAAGGCGCCTTCCTCAGGCGCGGCCATCACCTCGAGGATCTCCGGATCCTCCGCGCGCCGGCGCTTCTCCTCGCGCCGCCGGCGGTAGTTGTCGATCACCTGGTTGCGCGCCACGGTCATGAGCCACGTCGTGAAGGAGCCCTCGTCCTGCCGGTACCGGTCCAGGCTCTGGTACACCTTGATGAAGACGTCCTGCGTCAGGTCCTCCGCCTCGTCCGCCCGCCCGACGAACCGATAGGCCACATTGAACACCCGGCGCGTGTGCCTCTGCACCAGCTCGCGCCAGGCCGACTCGTCGCCGGACCGGCACCGCCGGAGGAGGTCGCTGTCAGTCTCGGTCAAGAACCGGGTCTCTCCAGCGGCACGCCGTCCTGGATGCGGAACGAAGGCGAGGCGCGGCGCGTTCAGAAAACGTCGGCCCGGGGTGGTGTTTGACGCTCGAACGCGCATTGTAGTAGAGTGCGGCTCCTCTATCAAGTCCATGTCCGGCAAGACTTTGCGCCGCTCGGCGTGCTCGGACCGGACGGTGCCGTGAGCGCGAGCCGGAACAAGCGACTCGCCATCGGCGCCGCGGTCGGCCTCGCCCTGCTGGCCCTGTCCCTGCGCGGCGTGGACCGGCAGGGGCTCGCCCAGGCGTTCCGCGCGGCCGACCCCTTGCTCCTCTCGGGGGTCGCGTTTGCGACCGTGCTCACCTACGTGGCGCGCTCGTGGAGGTGGGGCCACCTGCTCGCCCCGATCGTGCGCGTCCCGTTCGGCCATCTGTTCTCGGCCACCGCGGTCGGGTTCATGGCCGGGCTGGCCATCCCGCGCGCGGGCGAGGTGGTGCGGCCCTACCTGGTGGCGCGCCGGCACCCGATCACGACCGCCGCCGGCTTCGCCTCGATCATCCTGGAGCGGCTGTTCGACCTGATCACGGTGGTCCTGCTCTTCGCCGCGTACCTGTACGTGCTCCCCACGCCGGCGGCGCAGGTGCGCGGCCCGCTGCTCGGCATGCTCAAGGCGGGCGGCGCCATGGCGGGCGTGGGCGCGCTCGTGGTGCTCGCGCTGCTGCTGCTGCTGCACAGCCGCGCCGAGCGGGCGATGGCGCTCGTGGGTTGGATGCTGCGGCCCTTGCCCGCGCGCTGGTCGGGCCCGATCGCGCGCGCGGTGCGGTCGTTCGCGGGCGGCCTCGCCGTCCTGCGGGCCTCGCCGGGCCACCTCGCCGCGATCGCCGGCCAGTCCCTGTTCGTCTGGGCGACGATCGCGCTGGGCCTGCACTGGAACAACCGCGCCTTCGGGCTCGACCTGCCCTTCCACGCCACGTTCCTGCTGCTGGGCTTCCTCACCGTCGGCGTGGCGGTGCCCACGCCGGGGATGGTCGGAGGGTTCCACGAGGCGTACCTGCTCGCGCTCACCCAGGGTTTCGGCGTCGAGCGGGAGACCGCCGCCGCCGCCGGCATCGCCGCGCACGCGTTCACGAACATCCCGGTCCTCCTGCTCGGGCTCCTCTGCCTGGGCCGCGAAGGACTCTCCCTCGGAAAGGTGGCCCGCATGAGCGAGGAGAAGCCGCCGGGCGGCGGCGACGTCGTGCCCGACCCGCTGGAGGCGCGATGAAGTGCCCCTACTGCGGCCACCTGGAGGACAAGGTGGTGGACTCGCGTGAGAGCAAGGAAGGCGAGGTGATCCGGCGCCGGCGCGAGTGCCTCGGGTGCGGCAAGCGCTTCACCTCGTACGAGCGGATCGACCAGATCCCCCACATGGTCGTGAAGAAGGACGGCCGCCGCGAGCCCTTCGACCGCGAGAAGGTGCTGGCCGGCCTGCGCCGCGCCTGCGAGAAGCGCCCGGTCCCCACCAAGACGCTCGAGAGCATCGCGGACCGGGTCGAGGCCATGGTCCAGGAAAGCCCGGACCGCGAGGTCTCGACCGGCGCGATCGGCGAGTTCCTGATGGAACGGCTCCGCGAGCTGGATCGCGTGGCCTTCGTGCGGTTCGCGTCGGTCTACCGGGACTTCAAGGACGTCGATCAGTTCATGGCCACGCTCAAGGGGCTCCTGGAGACCAGCCGCGAGTGACCAGGAGCGGGGGCTCAGCGGACTAGGTCACAGGGATAGGAGAAACGGCTCTCTCCAAGCTGCCTGATCCTCTGGAGTTACGCCCCACTGTGGCTCCGGAGCTACAATGCCCGCGGCTTGTCCCTCTGATGCCGCCTCGCCAGCCCTTCCGCAACAACGCCCCCCTGATCCTGCTCGCCACGCTGGCGGCGCTGGCGGTGTTCGCCGGGCAGCAGCTCCTGCTGAGCAAGAGCCGGGACTTCGCGCCGGACTTCGTGGCCTCGGTGCTGTTGTACGCGTTGACGGTCCTGAACATCACCGTCCTGCTGGTGCTCCTCGTCTACCTCGGGCGGAACGTGGTGCGGGTGGTCATGGAGCGGCGGCGGAAGGTGCTGGGCGCGCGGTTCCGGATGCGGCTCGGGCTCGTGTTCCTGCTGATGGCCGTCGCCCCCTCGCTGCTGCTGCTGGCCGGAGGCAGCAACGTGATCCGGCAGACCGTGGACCGCTGGTTCAACGTGGACGTCGAGCGGATCGTCTCCTCGTCGCAGACCCTCGGCATGGCGCTGCGCGACGCGCTCACCGACCACGCCCGGGTGCATGCGCGGGCGCTGTCCCGGGAGATCGAGACCCGCTCGCTGCTGGGGCCGGCGGAGCAGGTGCGGCTGCGCCGCACGGTCGAGGTCCGCGCGCGCGAGCTGCGCCTGGACATGGTGAGCGTGTTCTCGCCGGAGGGCGAGCTGGTCGCGGTGCGCGACCCGCGGCTGCCGCGCGAGGCCGACGCGGGACCGTCCGCCGAGGCGCTGGCCGAAGCGGCGCTCGCCGGACGGGAGGCCGCGGCGTCCGTGCCCTTCACCGGCGGCGAGCTGATGCGGGTGGCGGTGCCGGTGCGCGGCCCGTCCGGGGCGGCGCGCGGCGCGGTGCTGGTCTCCACGCTGCTGCCGGCCGGCGTCGCGGCGGAGGCGCGCGAGGTCCAGGACCGTTACACCGCGTTCCGGAAGGCGGAAGCGAACAAGGAGCCGATCAAGGCGGTCTACCTCTCCCTGTACCTGCTGCCCGCGCTCCTGATCCTGTTCGGCGCGGTGTGGCTGTCGCTGTACCTGGCCCG
>DATBIZ010000606.1:0-11296 GCA_036556645.1 Vicinamibacteria bacterium
GATCCGTGTCCGCGACGCACTCCCCGTGCCCGCTCACGCCACCGGCGCTCACGGAGACGAGCAGGAACTCCTTGTCCGTGGTGCGCCCGAACGACGTCTCGAAGGCATGGAGCAGCGGCAGGCGGACGTGGCGCAGCGCGACCGCGTCGAGCTTCACCGAGACGCGTGCGGGGGAGTCCGAGGCCGGGCGTGCCCGCGCCCATCCGCGCTCCCCCCCGGGCGGCACGCGTCCGGGTGCATCGGACGCCGGCGGCTCACCGGCGCGCTTCGGCGCGCTGCGGGCGGGCCGCGCAGGCGCGGCACTGGCCGAAGATCTGGTGGCGGTGGCCCTCGATCACGAACCCGAGCGAGGCCGCGATCTCGTCCTGCAGGCGCTCGATCTCCGGGCTCTCGAACTCGATGATGTCGCCGCAGTGCTGGCAGATGAAATGGTCGTGGTGCGCGCGGTTGTACTCGCGCTCGAACCGCGACTCGCCGCGCAGCTCCAGCTCCTGGGCCAGCCCGGCCGCCTGCAGCAGCTTCAGCGTGCGGTAGACGGTGGTGCGGCCCACGTCGGGCCGGCGCTTCTGCACCAGGTGCAGCAGGTCGTCCACCGAGAGGTGGCTCTGCGAGCGCAGGAACGTGTCCACGATCGCCTCGCGCTGGTCGCTGCGCTTGAGGCGGTGCTTGGCCAGGTAGGCGGCGAAGATCTCCTTCTCTTCCCGGCCCACGTCTTTCACGGTACGGCCAGCCTAGCGTGGGCCCGCGAAGCCTGTCAATGCACGGCGGCTCACCCCGCGCGCGGCGCCGCGGCCGCGGCGGGGCGCAGCTCGCGGGCGGCGCGGGTCACGCACGCCGCCACCTGCAGCGGCAGCCTCGGCATCGCGTTGAGGGGCGCGCGCAGCCCCAGGGTGGCCTCGAGGCCGCTCGGCCACCGCTCGCGCAGCGCCCGCAGCGCCGCGCGGGGGCCGCGCGCGCCGGCGGCCACGGTCGAGCCCGGCCGCGCGACCGACCATTCGCGCAGCACGGTCCGCACCAGCCACTGCGGCGCCGACCGCTGGGCGACCGCCGGCGGCGCGGCCGGGATCTCCGCGCCGAGCAGCGCGCACGCGAGCAGCAGCGCCCCCGTGGCCCATTCGGACCGGCGCCCGTCGCCGGAGAGGAAGTGGCTCCAGTCGAAACGCGTGCCGGCGGCCTCGATCGCGGCGGCCACGTCGCACAGCCACAAGGCCCGGTACGCGCCCCGACGCAGCATCTGCAGCGCGAGCAGGCGCACGTGGTCCTCGGCGCCGAACACGCGCACGTCCGCGCCGCCGAGCGGCACGGCGACGGCGCGGTCGGCCAGGAGCTGCCACGGCCGGTCGTTCAGATCCGCGCAGCCGGCCGCGAGCGTGACCGGCGCCTCCTCCCCCCGCAGCGCCTCGCGGGCCGCCTCGCGCTGCGCCACGGCGACGAACAACTCGAAGTCGCGGTAGGGCCGCAGGCCCGGCTCGGGATAAGCCTGGGCGGCCACCCAGCCGCGGGCGAGGAGCGGCTCCACCCCGGCCGCGCGCAACCGCGCGAGCACCCGGGCGAGCTGGCGCTCGCGAAGCAGGGACTCGATCGCGTGCAGCCGGTACGCCTGCTGCAGCGCGAACCCCCCCGGTGACCGGCCGGTCTCGCCCAGCCGCAGCCTCCGCCAGGCGAGCGCCGCCGCGCCCGAGCCGATCAGGAGCGGCTGGAGGGCGGCCAGCTCCGAACGCCGGGGCTCCCAGGGCGGCGGCTCGGGCGACCGCCACGACCGGGCGAGCGCCGAGGCGACCTGGCGGCCGCGGGACAGGGATGGCGCGTCGAGCCGGCCGGAACCGACCATCTCGCTCCTCGGATGGCCCAGGATCTCACGCCGGCCGGATCGGTCAAGCGACGCCGCGCACTCGGCAGGACCGCCCGGCCTCGGGCGCGTTTTTCCCGGTCCGCGGCCTCCCCGGCCTGTGCCGCAAGGACTTCCGGGGCGGCGCCACGGGAACGGCGTGTGCATCGCGACGATGGAGGCCGCGTCAAAGTGCGGCAAGGCTTTGACTTCGGCGAAGGGGGGCGCTAACGTGGCGCCCGCCGGGGCACGGCCGCACGCCCTCGAGGCGGCCGGGGGAAGGGCGATGAGAACGCTGAAGCTCGCGGGCCTGTTCGCGATCGTGGCGGCGGCGGTGATGGTCTACGCCGAGGTCCGCACCGCCGGGGTGATGCACCCGCAATGGGCACGGATGGTGCTGCGCGCGATCGAGCTCGAGGACGACCTGCCGGCCGACGCGACCACGCGGCTCGTCTTCTCCACGCTCTCCTGGAAGCAGAGCCTCGCCTACCCGGCCGAGCGCTACCTCCGCGCCCGCGGCGTCGAGGTGAAGGGGCCGGCGGGAGCCCGCGAGGTGGTGGCCGACAAGGGCGTCGCCGAGGTCGCCTACGCGGTCGCGGTCGTGCGCGGGGGCGACTACCGCCTGCGCCTGGAGATGGCCGGCGACCCGGCCGCGCCCGCGGCCGCCGACATCACGCCGGTCGGCGACACGCGGCCGCTCCGCCAGTTCACGGTCGCGCCGCCGCCGACCTCGTCGTGGATCGAGGTCGGCGCCGCGCACCTCGACCCCGGCGCCTACACCGCCGCGGTCACGCTGCCGGCCGGCAGCGCGCTCCGGCGCTTCGAAGTCGCGCCGAGCTGCCTGACCGCGATCGAACCACTCGGCGGGTGGCGGGAGGCGGCGGTCGCGTCGGCGGACGACGTGGCGGTGACCGCGCTGCAGGCGCTCGACCTCGTCTCGGAGCTGCCGCCGGCGGACGCGCCGGTCGAGATCGCGGCCTCGGACTTCCGCCTGACCGACCGCGGCGGGGACGCCGCGACCGCGGCCGGCAACGGCCTCTGGCTGCGCGGCGGGGTGCGCGGCCTGCGCGCGCTGCTGGTGGCCGACCTGCCCGCGGCCGGGCTGTACACGCTGTCCGCGTACGCGCTCGTCTCCACCACGCAGGGGTGGCTCGTGGACGGGTGCCAGAAGGCGATCCTCTGCCCGCAGCCGGAGCGCGCCGCGGCGGGACCGGCCTGGCGGCCGGTGTTGACCGCGCCTTTCACCGCCGGACGCCACACGTTCGTGGTCACGCTGCCGCCCGGCGCGGAGCTGGGTCGCGTGCGGCTCGAACGAAAGAAGGACGCGCCCGAGGACTACCGCGCGGCGCTCGCGCGCGTGGGGTTCGACGTCGGCGGCCCCGGCCCGATCTCGCGGGAGCGCGCCGGCGCGGCGATGGAGTTCATCCGCGACCACCGCCGCCGCCTGCCGCGGACCGGGTGCGGCGACGTGCCGCCGCCGGACGCGCTCGAGGCCGGACTGGCCGAACCGGCCGGGGCGAACGGCCCGGGCCCCGCGGTGACGGCCGGCCGCCCGCCCGGCGAGGTGGGCGTCCCGCTGCCCGGACCGCCGGTGACCACGCCGCCCCCGCCGCCGACGTTCCCGCCGGTCACGGTGCCGACCACCACGCCGCCCGGCCCGCCGCCCACGGTCCCCCCGGGGCCGCCGACGACGATCCCGCCCGGTCCGCCGCCGACGGTTCCGCCGCAGCCCCCGGGCAGCCCGGTGACCGTGACCCCGACGCCTCCGCCCGGGGCCTGACCTACTTCCGGGCCGCCGCGGGCGCGGGGTCCTTCGCCGGCGTCCGCTTCACCGGCCCCGTGGCCCGCCCGGTGCCGCCGGTGTCGTGCTGGTAGTAATAGTAGTAGTAGCCCTTCGCCTTCACGTCCACCGCGTTGAGCACCGCGCCGAGCAGGTTCGGGGTGGCCTTGCGCAGCGCGTTCACGCTGCGCTTGACCAGCTTCTTGTCGATCTTGTTGTGCTGGACGACGTAGGCCGCGGCGTCCGCGTGCCGCGCCACGAGCAGCGCGTCGGTGACCGAGGCCAGGGGCGGCGAGTCGATCAGCACCCATTCGAAGTGCCGGCGCAGGTGGTCGAGCAGCTCCGCCACCGCGCGACGCGCGAGCAGGGCGGGCGGGTTGGGGGGCAGCGGCCCGGCGGTCAGCGCGAACAGGTTCGGCACGCGGGTGGGGCGGATCAGGGCGTCGAGGTCCTCGTGCTTGACGAAGAAGCTGGTGACGCCGGGCTCGCGGGTGAGCCCCAGGCGGCTGTGGAGCTGCGCGCGGCGCAGGTCGAAGTCCACCACGATCGTCTTCTCGCCCGAGGAGGCGAGCAGCTTGGCGATGTTGACCAGGGTCGTGGTCTTGCCTTCCTGCGGCGCGGTGCCCGTGATCAGCACCACCTGCCCGCCCTCCTCCTTGCGCGCGAAGATCAGCGCGGTGCGCAGGTTCTGGTAGGCCTCCGTCACCAGGTGCACGGTGGACTCGTCGTAGCGCGGCACCGCGGCCAGCAGGTCCAGGTGGAGGTAGCGCTCCATCTCCTCGGGGTCCTTGATGGTGTTGTCGAAGAAGTCGCGGCCGAGCACGAGGCCGACCCCGAGCACCAGGCCCAGCACCAGCGCCAGCGCGGCGATCTTCTTCTTCTCCGGCCGCACCGGGGAGAGCGGCGGCGAGGCCTTCTCCACCAGGCTCACGTTGTTGTTGCGTATCGAGGCCGCGATGTCGGTCTCGTTCAGCTTCTGGAGCAGCACCTCGTAGAGGTTCTTCGAGGAGTCCGACTCCTTGCGCAGCGCGTCGAGCTCCGCTCCCTTGCGGCTCTGGGTGGCGGCCTGGGCCTTCTGCGCGTCGATGGCCGCGCGCAGCTCCGCCTCGCGGCGCTGGAGCTGGGCGTACTCCGCGCGCAGGCCGGCCACGATCTGCGTGGCGCGGTCGTTCTTGGCCTTGCGGATCTGGTCGAGCTGCGCCTGCACCTTCTGCACCTCGGGATGCGCCTCCCGGTACTTCTCCTTCAGGCGCGAGAGGTCGAGGGTGAGCGTGGTGAGCTGGCTGCCGAGGTTCACCACCATGGCGTCGGCCGCCACCTGCGGCACCGCGTCGAGCGGCTGGCCGCGGCCGCGCATCTGGTCGGCCTGCTTCAGCGCGGCCTCCAGCGCGATCCGGCGGGCCTGCGCCTCGATGTGGTCCTCGTTGAGCTTGGTGATCGAGGCGCTGACCGCGGAGACGCTGCCCTCGGGCACGAAGAGGTCCTGGCTCTGGTAGCTCTTGAACAGCCGGTCCTGCGCCTCCCGCATCGCCTGCTGCGTGGCGGCCAGCCGCTCCTGCAGCCAGTCGTAGGCCTTGCGCGCGGACTCCACGCGCTGCGCCACGCTCTCGTCGATGTAGACCGTGGCCAGCGTGTTCGCCCAGAGCGCCGCCTCCCGGGGGTCGGTGTGCGTCACCTGGATCAGCACCAGGCGGCTCTCGGGCACCGGGTCGATGGAGACGTGGCGCATGAACAGCGCGCCACGGTCGGGATCGTCCCTGAAGGGCGCGCGTTCCGCCAGGCCGAGCTTGTCCACGACCTTCTCGCCCAGGCCCTTCGAGCGGAGGACCTTGAACTGCGTGTTGTAGAAGTCGGCGTTCTGCCAGTAGTTGCCCCCGCCCACCAGCGCGTCGGTCACGCTCAGGAACGTGGGCGTGGGCGGCTCGATCTGGACCATGGCCGCCGCGCGGTACTCGGGGGTCTGCAGGTACCCGACGAGCAGGCCCACGCCGAGCGCGACGATGGCGGTGGTGAGGATCAGGGCGCGGCCGCGCCAGAGCAGGTGGGCGTAGAAGCGGAGGTCCACCCCGCTCTCGGGCCCGGCGCTCGCCGGCGCGTGCGGCGCGGTCGGGAAGGGGGAGGCCATGGCTAGAACAGCCGCCGCGAGACCGACACCACGTCGTTGGGCTGCAGGGCAGGGTCGGCCGCCTTGCCGCGCCGCACGTCCTTCAGGTCCACCTCGAAGATCGTGGTGCGTCCGGTCTGCGCGTCCACCCGGCGCACCTTGACCGTCTGGCTCCCGAACCGCGTGAGCCCGCCCGCGGAGGAGATCGCGCCGCTCAGGGTGAGATCGCCTTCGAGCACGTAGCGGTTGGGCCGCATCACCTCTCCTTCGACCGTGACGTAGTACTTGGGCGAGGCGGTGATGATGTCGCCGCTCTGCAGCTGGATCTCGAGGTTGACCTGGTCCTGCGGCGTGAGGGTGCCCGTGCCCAGGCGCATCTTCAGCGATTTCATGCCTCCGGCGAACGAGCCCTCCACGCGCGAGATCACCACCTCCCCCGACGCGCGCGGGGTGAAGCCGCCCGCCTCGACCAGCGCGTCGATCAGGCGCGTGCGGCCCCGCAGGGGCTTGCGCCCGGGCGAGTTCACCTCCCCGATCAGGGTCACGAACTGGCTCTGGTAGTCCTTGACCTTCACGTCCACCTGCGGGTTGACCAGGTAGTCGCGGGCGAGCAGCGACGTGAGCTTGGTCTTGATCTCCGGCAGGGTGAGGCCGGCCACGCTCACGTCGCCCAGCAGCGGCAGCGACACCGTGCCGCTGGTCTGGATGGTCGTGCTGCGCGAGAGGTCGTCGTTGCCGTAGACGACCACGTCGAGCACGTCTCCGGGGCCGACGCGGTACTCGGGGGACGGAGCCGGCTCCGCTGCCGCGGCGGGGGCCGGACGCACGGGCGTGTCGGGCGCGCCCGGGGGGGCGATGGCGGCCAGCAGCGCCAGCAGCGCCGCGGGCGCGGTCACCGGCGGACCCGCGGCCGGTACAGGCGCACGCCGATCTGGGCGGTGAAGCCGTGGCCGTCCGTGTCGAAACGGTCGAGGTTGGACTCGCGCTGCTCGTAGCGGTAGTCCACGCGCAGGACCACCCAGTCGGTGACGGAGCGGCCCAGCCCGGCCATCCAGGTGGCGATGCGGTCCTCGCGCGGGACGCCGATCTCGGCCGAGACGACGCGGTAGGCGTTGTGGTGATAGCCCCCGCCGGCGAGCGCCACGAACGACAGCGGCAGCGCGAGGTTCAGCTCGCCGAGGATCGAGGTGGCGACGAAGAAGCCGTTGGACTCGAAGGCCGAAGGCGGGGTGGTGCGGGCGGCCGTCACCTGCAGCGTGGTCGAGCGGCTGAACTCCTTGAGCACGCGCGCGCTGGCGCTGACGCCGCGGTAACGCGTGCCGCCCGGGCCCGCGCCCGGATTGCGCTGGTCGCGGTAGCCGGCGGTCACGTAACCGGTGACGAGGGGCAGGACCTCGCCCTGCAGGCTGATCGTGCCGGAGTGCGCCTGCATGCGGGCCTCGGCGCGTGCCGTCGCGGACGGGATCTCGTCGTAACCGTAGCCGAGCACCGCGCGCACGCGCGGCCCGAGCTCGACCCCCAGCCCGGCGCCCGCGGAGAAGCCCTCGTAGTCGAAGAAGCCCGCGCCGTCGGCCACGTCCACCGCGTAGTGGCTGCCCGACAGGTCGAGGTCGAACCGGCTGCCCGTCTGCACGCGCAGCCCGGCGGACACGTCGTACCGCTCGTACCGGCCGAGCTGGAAGAAGTACTCCCGGCCGGGGTCCACCTCGTTGGTCTCCAGCACGCCCCGCGAGAGGTGGCCGGCCGCGCGCGAGAGGATGTTCGGCCCCAGCGGCAGCTCGAAGCTCACGTTCGCGAGATGGGTGGTCGAGCCCTCCACCAGCGCGAAGCGCGAGCCCTCGCGCAGCCGCGCTTCGTAGTCGCCGCGCAGCCGGCCGGTGCCGAGCGGCATCTCCGCGGCCACCTGCGGACGCACCTCGTAGTACCGGTCGGCCAGCGGCGTCGCGGTGTCGAGCAGCGCGTTGGCGGCGTCCACGTACACCGCCGACACGAACGGCCGCAGGGTGAGCAGGCCGATCTGCAGCCCCTCGGCCTCGGACCCGGCCAGCGTGGGGTCGAGCGCCTCCTCGGGGTCGCCCAGGCGGGCGGTGGGGCCTTCGGGCGTGGCCGCGGGCAGGAGCCCCCGGTAGAGGTTCGACACGTCCGCGGACGGCCCGGGTGCAGCCGCGGCGGAGAGAGGCCCGCGGCCGAAGAGGACGGTCAGCAGCGCGCCCTGCCGGCGCACCTCGTGCGGCACGGCCGCGTCCACGCGCACGCGGACCGCCACGCCGCCCGCGGTCCGCTTCACCTCGATGGCCTGCAGCGGCGGCACCGGCGCCACCACGCCGAGGTCGGTGGGGAGGCGGGCCTCCAGCGTGAGCACCGCCTCCAGGGCCGTGCGCGAGAGAGAGACCGGGACCGCCGCCGTGGTCGTGACCACTTCGAGCGCGGCGCGGCCTTCCACCGCCACCGCGTGCACCGATACCAGGGCCGGCGGCGCCGGCGCGGCGGCGAGCAGCGCGAGCGCGGGGAGCGCGATCATGCCTTCGGACGCCGGGCGCGACGGCGCTCGACGAACATCAGCGTGAGCACCAGCGCCACGAAGCCGACCGACTGCAGGAGCACCAGGAAGCTCTGGCCCACGCTCGCACGGGTGAGCGAGGCCGCGCCCAGGCCGAGGCTGAACGTGAGGAGGTAGAGCAGCAGCACCGCCGAGCGCTGGTGGAAGCCGAGCGACACCAGGCGGTGCGACAGGTGCCGCGCGTCGCCCACGTAGATCGGCCGGCGCTCCCAGATGCGGATGAACATGACCGTGGCGGTGTCCACGAGGGGGACCGCGCAGATCATCACCGGCATCAGCACCGGGAAGAGCGTGCTCGAGGCGTGGGTGACGTAGCGCTCGAGCAGGGTCAGCGAGGCCAACACGTAGCCGATGAACAGGCTGCCGCAATCGCCCAGGAACACCGAGGCGGGGTGGAAGTTGAAGAAAAGGAACCCGAGCAGGCAGCCCATGAACGCCACCAGCAGCAGGCTGATGAAGAACTCGCCCAGCGACCAGGCGTTGATCAGCAGCACGGTCGAGGCGACCAGGGCCACCCCCGCCGAGAGCCCGTCCATGTTGTCGAGCAGGTTGAACGCGTTGGTGATGCCGAACAGCCAGAACAGCGTGAGGATCTGGTTCATCCAGTCGTAGGGGAGGAACGAGGTCGCGACACCGGAGCTCATCAGCACCGCAGCCGCGGCCGCCTGCCCCGCCGCCTTGGCCCAGACCGGGAAGTCCTTGCCGAGCATGTCGTCGGCGAGCCCCACCACGAACACCAGCGTCGAGCCGGCGAACAGCGCGAAGAGCTTGCCCTCGACCCGGTGCGCCTCCTCCAGCAGCGCCAGCGCCGGCCCGAACGCCCGCTGCACCCAGGCCAGCCCGGAGAGGAACGGGAGCAGGAAGTAGCCGAGCCAGACCGCGAGGTTGAACCCGGCGAAGACCGCCACGCCCCCCATGCGCGGCATCGGCCGCGCATGGATCTTCCGCGGGCCGGGCGGATCGAGCACGCCCAGCCACGCGGCCAGCGTCTTGCTGGCCGGCACCAGGGCGGCCGTCAGCATCGTGGCCACCGACAGGACGAGCAGGGCCAGCAGCGCACGCGCCATCCCCTCAGGCGGCCTCGACCGGCAGGTTCAGGAGCTGGCGATAGAGGTGGTCGACGTCGGCGACGAGCCGGTCGGCGGAATGCTGCCGCAGCACGTAGGCGCGGCCACGGGCGGCGCGCGCGCGGGCGTCCGCGGGGGAGCGCAGCACGTCCAGGATCGCGTCGGCGAGCACCTGGGGATCCCCCGGCGGGATCAGCGTGCCGTGCCGGCCGCCGGCGAGCAGGTCCGGCGTCCCACCCACGGCGGTCGCGACCACGGGACGGCCCGCAGCGAGCGCCTCGATCAGCGCGACCGGCGTGCCTTCGTTCCGCGAGCAGTTCACGACCACGTCCAGGTCGCCGTACACCCGGGCCATGTCGCGATGCCAGCCGTGGAAGTGGACCGCCCCCTCGAGCCCCCGCCGCCGCGCCTCGGCTTCGAGCGCGTGGCGCTCCTCGCCGTCGCCGACCACCGCGAACCGCGTCTCCGGCGCCGACGCCAGCACGCGCGCCGCCGCGGCCAGGAACGTCGGCACGTCCTTGATCGGCGCCAGGCGGCCCACGATCCCGACCAGCGGCGCGTCCTCCGGCACGCCCGACTCCGCGCGGAGCGCCCGGCGGGGCAGCGTGCCGGTCAGGCTCGTCAGCTCGAGGCCGAGCGGCACGACTCGGATCTTGTCCGCTTCGGCCACGCCGAGGCCGACCAGATCCTCCTTGACCGAATCCGAGACCGCGACCAGCGCGTCGGTCGAGCGGCCGAGCAGGCGCTCGAGTCCGCGGAAGAACGCGGTCGCGAGGGGCCCGAAGTAGCTGCGCAGGACGTGGCCGTGGTAGGTGTGCACGACGACCGGCACTCCGGAGAGCCGCGCGGCCAACCGCCCGAGCACGCCCGCCTTCGCGGTGTGCGTGTGGACGACGTGCGGGCGGAAGCGCCGCATCGCCTGGCACAGCTCCCAGAACGCGCGCACGTCGGCGAGCGGCCGGATCTCGCGGCCGAGCGCGCGGAGCTGGAGGCACTGCACGCCCTTCGCGGCGGCCAGGTCGAGCATGTTGCCTTCGCGGGGCGACTCCAGTCCCACGGCGAGGCAGGTGCGATAGCCGCGCGCGCGCAGACCGGCGGTGAGGAGGATGACGTGCACGGCGGGCCCGCCCACGTTGAGCCTGGAGAACAGGCGAAACACCCTTATCTCCCTCGATTCACCCGGGGGGCCGATGCTCGAGGGCGGCGGCACGCCGCTAAAGCCTAGGCGAAAGGCAGTTTAAGGTCAAGCCGACGGGGCTTTGACGGCAACGGATGAGGATTTGCATGAGGTGGCGCGGTCACCGCTCGCCGGCCCGAGCCAGGAACTCCGCGCGCGCACGGCCGAGCCCCGCGTGCGTGGGATCGAGCGCGGCCGCGCGCGCGAACGCGGCGTGCGCGCCGTCCCGGTCGCCGCGCGCGAAGCGCGTCCAGGCCAGCTCCGCCCACGCCTCCGCCCAGAGTGGCCGCAGGCGGAGGGCCTGCGCCAGGTCGGCCGCGGCCCATTCCAGCGCGGGCGCTCCCGCCGGCGATCGCCAGCCGCGGAGCAGGTGCGCCGCGCCGCGCAGGCGCCAGGCCTCGGCCAGGTACGGGTGGCGCCTCACGACCCGGTCGGCGGCCGCCAGCCGGCGATCGCCCGGCGGCTGCCGCTCGGCATGGTCGAGCGCGCGGGCGCCGGCCGCGCGCCATCCGGCAAGCGCCGCCAGGGCCAGCAGCGTGCCGGCGGCGAGCGCCGGCGCCAGCCGGCCCACGCGCGGTGCGTGCTCGCGCGGCGCCGCGGCCACGCCCAGCAGGGTCGCGAACGCGAGCGCGTTGGCGGGGAGGCGGAGGTTGAAGTCGACCAGCGAATGGATGCCGAGCGCGACGGCCGCGGCGGCCGCGCCCGCGGCGAGGGCCTTGCGGACCGGATCGCGGCCGTGACGCAGCCGGTCCTGCAGCCCGCGGCCGACCGCCCAGGCCA
>DATBIZ010000607.1:0-5947 GCA_036556645.1 Vicinamibacteria bacterium
CGGGAGGCCGATCACCTCCCCCCGTGCCCGCAGGGACCGCACCGCGGCCTCGACGACCGAGGCCGCCTCGGCCTTCCAGGGCAGCGGCCGGGCGGAGATCCCGTACGCGGGGCGCGCGCGCCGCGCCGCCACCGGCTCCGGGGGTCTCAACAGCACGGGATCAGCGATCAGGTGCACGCGGCGGGCGCCCGCCTGCTCGAGGGCCTGCCGCGCCGACGCCTCGCGCACCGCGAGCGTGCAGGCCCAGTCCTGCGCGAGCCGGCGCAGCAGGTCGCGGCCGCGCGCGGTGCGCACGGGCCCGAACCCGACGCCGATCACCGCGACCGGCACGTTGCGGCGCGCGGCCCGCGCGACCACCTGGCCGGTGAAGTGCTCCAGGAAGTAGCAGTCGTCGTCCACGAGCAGGTTGCCGCCGCCGAGGACGAGCAGGTCGGCCCACTCGAGCGCCCGGTCCGCCTCGCGCCACTCGCGGGCCGTGGCCGCGGCCGCCCGCCACCGCGCCCGGCCGAGGTGTCCGAAGACCGCGCGCAGGGGCCGGTACGCCTCGATGGGAACCGTGGACAGGCCCGATGCGTCCGCGGTCAGCCGCGGGTCATAGGAGAACGCGCGCAGCTCGGCCTGCGGGTACGCCGACCGCAGCAGCGACGACAGCGCGCGCAGGATCAGCTCGTCGCCCCAGTTGCCGGTGCCGTACGCGCCGAGCACGAGGATACGCTTGAGTGGAGCCATCGCCGCGCACGCTTCCTCCCGAGCGCGGGCCGATGATAGCGCGATCGCCCGCGCGCGCCGCGCGCTTGCGCCCGCCGCGGGCCGTGCGACAATCCGCCCGCGTGCTCGTCGCTGACGGCGAGGATCGATCGGCCGCACACCCGGCCGCGGCGCGGTGCCGCCGGCGTCTCGAGGCGGCCGCGGCGGTGGCCGCGCTGCTGCTGGCGGTCCCCGCCGCCGGACAGCCGGCCGCCGGCGAGGACGCGCAGGAGAGGCCGCGGCCAGGCCTGCTGCGCGCCGGCCCCGTGTACCTGACGCCGCGGCTGCGGCTGGGGACGATCGGCCTCGACACCAACGTCTTCTACACGCCGACCGACCGGCGGACGGACTTCACCGCCAGCGGCGGGCCCGGCCTCGAGATCGTGCTGCCGGTGCGGTCGTCCGTGCAGCTCTCGATGGACGGCGGCCTCGACTACGTCTACTTCCTGGAGACCGCGTCGCAGCGCCGGCTCGCCGGGGACGGCAAGGGCCGGCTCGACCTCGTGGGCGCGCGCGCCTCCCTGGGCACCGAGGCGGGCTGGCGCCGCACGTTCAGCCGGCCGAGCTTCGAGGTGGACCGCCGCATCGTGCAGGACCAGCGGCACGCGCGCGGCGACGGCCGCGTGGACGTCGGACCGCACCTGCAGCTCCGCGTCGAAGCCGGGGCCACGCGGCTCGACGTGCCGTCCGGCCAGGACTGGGGCGGCGCCGACCTGCGCCGTGCGCTGAGCCGGGACACCTACCTGGGCCGGTTCACCACCGCCTACCGGGTGACCGCGAAGACCTCGCTGCTCCTCGAAGCCGACCACCAGGCGGACCGCTTCCTCCTCGAGACGGCCCGCGACGCCGACTCCAACCGCCTGGCCGGCGGCTTCGAGCTGCGCTCGACGACGCGGCTGTCGGGCCGCGCGCTCGCCGGCGTGCGGTCGTTCCGGCTCCGGCGCGCCGACCCGCGCCCCCGGATCGAGGACACGCTCGAGCCCTACGCGCTCGTGGACCTCTCGTATCACTTCGGGCCGCGCACCCGGATCGGGGCCGCGTACACCCGCGACCTGCAGTACTCCGCGTTCACCGGCGCCGGCGGAAGCCCGACCGTCACGATGGAGGCGGTGCGCGTGCGCCTGGAGAAGGGGCTGGTGGGCGCGCTGGACCTGAGGCTCCACGGCGGGCTCACGCGCCTGCGGAGCGAGGGCCTGGTCACGATCGCACCGGCGGACGGCGAGCCGGTCACCGCCGTCCGCGACGACGAGGCCTGGGAAGCCGGCGCCGACCTCGGCTACACGTTCCGCCGCCACCTCCGCGTCGGGGTGGCCGCGAGCTACGTCGAGCGCCGCTCCACCATCGAGGACTTCGGGATCGACGGGCTCCTCGTCGGCGGGACCATCACCTTTACTCCCTGATACCAACGGGATTGACGCCGGCGCAGGGGTTGACGGCGCGCCGCGGAGGCCCCAAACTTACGCCCGGCATGCGACATGCGCCGGCCCTCAGAGGCCTGCTTGCCGCCGCTTCCCTCCTCTTCACCACCACCTCGGGCGCCCAGGACTACGAGATCGGGCCGGGGGACGTCCTGAACGTCACCGTGCTCGCGCAGCCGGCGATGTCGGGCGAGATGACCGTCGAGCCCGACGGCATGCTGAGCTTCCCGTTCCTCGGGCGCGTCAAGGCGGCCGGCCTCTCGCCGGTCGAGCTCGAGAGAAAACTGGTCACGCTGCTCGCGGACGGGTATTTGAAGCGTCCGCAGGTGTCGGTCGCGGTGAAGCAGTACCGCAGCCAGCGCGTGTTCGTCACCGGAGAGGTCCTGCGCCCGGGGCCCTACGGCCTGCGGCCGCCGCGCTCGCTGCTCGCGCTGCTCCAGGACGTCGGCGACCTGGGCGCCAACGTCGGCCACGAGGTGATCGTGATCCGGGCGCCGGCCCCCGCGCCGTGGCCGCCGGCGAGCGAGTCGCCCGCCCCCGAGGACGCGGCCAACGGCGGCGGCAGCGAGACCGCCGCCGCGCCGGCGCCCGCCCCGCCCCCACCCACGCCGCGGCCGGGGCCGCTCTACCCCGGAGAGGTGCCGGGCTCGCAGATCTTCCGGCTCAACCTCCGCGACGTGCGCAGCGGTTACCCGGACAAGGACATGACCCTCGAGGTGGGAGACACGGTCTACCTGCCGAAGGCGGCCCAGATCTACGTCTCCGGCCACGTCGCGCGGCCGGGGGCCTACCGCTACGAGGAAGGGCTCACCGTGTTCCAGGCGCTCGCGCTGGCCGGCAGCCCCACCGAGCGCGGCTCCACGAAGGTGAAGATCGTGCGGCTGGTGGACGGCCAGCGCAAGGAGATCCGGCCGAAGATGACGGACACCCTGCTCCCCGAGGACACCCTCCACGTCCCGGAGCGGTTCTTCTAGGAGAAGGAGATGATGGAACCCGCGTTCATCCAGGACGCGCGCCGCTATCTCGGCGTCCTGCACAAGCGCCGCGCGATCGTCGGCACCTGCCTGGCCGTGAGCATGCTGTTCGCGGTGATCTACAACTACACGACGCGGCCGATCTACCAGGCGACGACGCAGATCCTGATCGACCGCCTGACGCCGAAGGTGCTCCCCACGAAGGACCTGGTGGATCCCGGCGTGCAGGACTTCCAGACCGAATACGAGCTGCTCCGCAGCCGCACGCTGGCGGAGAAGACGATCGAGAAGCTGGACCTGCAGAAGAGCGCCGAGCTGATGACCGGGCCGCTGATGTCGCCCTGGGAGCGCTTCCAGCGGAAGTTCCTGGGCAAGGCGCCGCAGCACAACGTGGACGCGGACGGGATGCCGCTCTCGCCGGCCGCGGCCGCCCTGCGCTCCCGCATCCGCATCGAGCCGCTGCCGGGAGGGCGGCTCGTCAACGTCCGCTTCAACGCCTACGACCCCGGCCTGGCCGCGCGCGTCGCGAACACGCTGGCGGAGCTCTACGTGGAGCAATCGCGCGAGTTCCGCTCCAGCCGGTCCAGCGAAGCGACCGACTGGCTCTCCGACCGGCTCGCGGAGCAGCGCGCCCGCGTCGAGGCCGCCGAGCGCGCGCTGATCGAGTACCAGGAGAGCCAGGGGCTCACCGGCGGGAGCGACGAGGCGCTGCCCGACGCCGACCGCGTGGCCACGCTGGAGGGCGCGATCGTGTCCGCGCGCATGGATCGCGTGGCCAAGGAGGCGGCGCTGGCGCAGGCGAAGAGCGCGCCGTTCTCCCAGATCGCGAGCATGCCCGCGGTGGCGGGGAACCCCGGCGTGCAGGACGCGCGCTCGAAGGTCGCGGAGCTGCAGGCGGAGTACCACCGGCTCGGCGACACGCTCGGCGAGAAGCACCCGGACATGGTGCGGCTGCGCGGCGACATCCAGGTGGCCCAGGACAAGCTGCAGGCCGAGCTGCGAAACGCGATGCGCGGGCTCGAGGCGGACGCGCAGGCGGCCGGCGCGCGGGAGGAGGGCCTCGAGGCGAGCCTGGTGCAGGCCCGGGCGGCCAGCCTCGAGGTCGGCCGGAAATCCATCGAGTACAACACGCTCCGCCGCGAGGTGGACGCGAGCAAGCAGCTCTTCCAGCAGCTCGTGAGCCGCAGCAAGGAGACGGGGCTCGAGAGCGAGCTGCGCAGCACGAACGTCCGGATCGTGGAGCAGGCGGAGATGCCGCGCGCGCCGTTCTCGCCGAACCGGACGCGGAACTACCAGCTCGGGCTGCTGATCGGGCTGGCCCTGGGCTTCGGCCTCGCGCTGCTGTTCGAGCACGTGGACAACACCGTGAAGACGCCGGAGGACGTCAAGGCGCTGGGCCTGCCCTTCCTGGGGATGGTGCCCAACGTCGGCGCGCGCGCCGGCGCCACCGCGGCCGCCCGCGCGGTGACCACCGCGAGCCCGGACGCCGCCGTCGCGGAGGCGTACCGCGTGCTGCGCACCAACCTGATCTTCTCGGCGCCGTCGGAGGGCGGCCGCGCGCTCGTGCTCTCGAGCGCCAACCCCGGCGAGGGCAAGACCACCACGACCGCGAACCTGGCCGTGGCCCTCGCCCTCAACGGCGCCAAGGTCCTCGTCGTGGAGGCGGACCTCCGCCGCCCGGCGCTGCACCAGCACTTCCGGACCAAGAAGACGCCGGGCCTGTCGGACCTGATCGTCTCCAAGTGCCAGGCCTCCCAGGCGATCCAGTCCACCCGGTTCAAGGGACTCTCGGTCCTGCCCTGCGGATACATGCCCCCGAACCCGGCCGAGCTGCTCGGCTCCACGAACATGCGCGAGATCGTCCAGGCGCTCCGGAGCTGCTACGACTGGGTCCTGATCGACACCCCTCCGGTCCTGGCCATGGCCGACACCCCGGTCCTGTGCCCGGTCGTGGACGGCGTCGTCTTGATCGTCTCGGCCGAGCAGAGCCCGCGGCCGGCGGTGCTGCGGGCGGTGGACCAGGTCCAGGCGGTCGGCGGGAAGATCACCGGCGTCGTCCTCAACCGGGTGGACCTTCGCCGTAACTCCTACTACTACGGGCAGTACTACGGCGAATACTACCGGAGCTACTACGCCCCGGCCGGGACCGCCGCCCAGGAGCGGCGCGCCTGACATGGCGCTTGAGACAAGCCGGCTAAGTTACGGTACACTCTCGCCAACCTGGGCCCCGCACCCTCCCGCGGCGGCCTCGCCGAAGGCAGGCGCAAGGAGCAATTGCGATGCTGCGTAGGGCTCTCTCGGTCGTGCTTTCCGGCCTGCTGGCCGCGCCATCCGTGGTCGCGGGACCACGGCCGGCGCCGGGACCCGAGCCGTCCACCGGCGTGATCGAAGGGGTGGTCCGGCTGGGAGAGCGCCCGCTCGGAGGGGTGAAGCTGGCCTTCCTGGACATTGGATCCGGCGCGGTGGCCCGCACGACCACGGAAAACGCCGGCCGGTTCCGCGCGACCCTGCCCGCGGGCGACTACGTCGTGGCCACCGAGGGGACGGCCGGCCTGGTCGTCAGCCAGGGTCCCACCGTGGTCACCGTCGGCCAGGGACGGGTCGCCTCGACGGCGATCAGCCTGCTGGCGCTGCCGGGGGCGGTGATCCAGGATCCGCCCGCCGAGACACCGGTCACGGACGCGCCGGTCTCGCCGCCGGCGGCCTCGGGCGCCGCCACCACGATCCAGCACGACGCGATCCGTTGCTTCGTCGAGGGCGAGTTCCCCCTCGTGCCCGCCCAGATCGAGCCGAGCGACAAGGTCGCCC
>DATBIZ010000608.1:0-4697 GCA_036556645.1 Vicinamibacteria bacterium
GTGCACGCCGGCGAGCGCGGCCGCGGCCGCCACCATCGCGGCCGCGACGAGGCCGCCGGTCTTCAACGCCGTCCGGCCGAGTCCCCACAGCGCCTGCACCACGACGGCGACGACCACCGGCTTCACGCCGAGAAGAAGGCCCTCCGCGGCGGTGAGGCGGCCGTACCGGACATACGCCCAGGCCAGCGTCCACACGATCAGGGCCGCCGGCAGGATGAAGCAGGCGCCCGCGACGAGCAGGCCGGGCCACCCGGCCCGGCGGTGGCCGATGTGGATGGCCAGCTCCGTGGAGTTCGGGCCCGGGATCAGGTTGGTCGCGCCCAGGAGATCGAGGAACTCGTCGCGCGTGAGCCAGGCGCGCCGGCGGACGACCTCGTCCTCCATCATCGCGATGTGCGCGGCGGGGCCGCCGAAGGCGGTGGCGCCGAGCCTGAGGAACAGCCACGCGATCTCGCGCAGAACGCGCGCCGTCCGCGGCCGGAGCGGGGCGGACGTGGGGGCGGCGGACTGCGGACCCGCGTTCGCCATCTACACGGCCCTCGACGGATCACGCGCGCCGCGAGCCGACTCCGCGCGGCCGCGCGCTCGTCGTTGACGCTCCCACGCGCGTGTGATTGCATGGAGGCGAGTGCCGATCCTGTCCAGGGCGAGGGGCCGCACGCCTCTGATCCGCGGCGCCGCCGTGCTGCTGCTCTTCTCGTTCGGCAGCGTCACCGCGGTCCGCGCGTATTGTCCCATGCCGCGGGCGGGAGAGTCGGCGCGCGCGGAGGCGGACCCGCACGGCTGCTGCAAGGCCGGGCTCAGCGGCACCCTCCCGAGCTGCTGCCACTCCGACGATGCGCCGGCCGCGGCGACGGCGGCGAAGGCGGGCTGCTCCGCGGCACCCGCTTCGCGGACGTGCGCGTTCGTGGCGGCGCCGCACGCTGGCGCCTCGCTCACGCCCGCCGGTCCCGCGCGCCCCGCGCACGGCTCCCCGCCCATCGTCTTGAGGGTCTGATCCGCACTTCCTGAGGCCCCTCCGCCGCGGCCCGACCCGCGCGCGGCCAGGCCGGCGGCACCGCTCGTCCCTCCGCTGTCATCGGAGCGGGCGGCGCGCGTCTTTCCCTGTGACGAGAGAGGAAGGTCATCATGCGCAGAGTCATTCTCCTGGCGTTCACCGTCGTGCCGGCCCTCTGGTTCGTGGCGGCGTCCGCGGGGACCGCGGACGAGCCCAGCCCGCCCGACGGAGACCGCGCCGCGGCGACGGCGGCCGCCGGCCAGCCCGCGGCGACGCTGCGGCCCGACGCCGTGGACACGCCGGCGCCGACCGCGGTGCGCGAGGCGGCGCGCGCGGCCGAGCTGGCCGCGGACGCCGGCGGGCACCATCACCACGGCTCCTACCGGCAGTTGGACGCCGGCCGCGACGACGTCGCGCCCGACTCGGGGCCAGGCCGCGAGGATCGGCAGACGCCGGTCCGCCCGCAGGCGGGCGGAGGCGGCGCGCACGAGGGCCACGGGGTTCCGCCGCCGGCTGCGTCCCCGCCGGGCGCCCACAATCACCGCCAGCATGGCGCGGCGCCGGCTCCGACGCCTCGGCCCACGCCGACGCCGACGCCCCGGCCGCAGGAGCACCGGCATTGACGCCCGCACCGGCCCGCGCCCTCGGCGCGATCGCCGCCGTCCTCGCGCTCGGGGCCTGCGCTTCGATCCCGAAGGACTCCGGCTTCGCGGACGTCCGCCAGGCGGTGATCGCGGAGACCCAGCAACCGGTCGAGTGGGAGCCGAGGCGGGACGTGCAGCCGCCGGACGACGCGGCGGTGGCCGCGCTGCTCCAGGAGCCGCTCACCGCCGACGGCGCGGTGCGGGTCGCGTTCGCGAACAACCGCGACCTGCAGGCCACGCTCGAGGAGCTGGGCCTGGCGCGCGCGGAGCTGATCGGCCTGAGCACCGTCCGCAACCCGCTGTTCGACGGCGAGGTGCGCTTCCCCGGCAGCCCGAAGAGCCCGTTCGAGGTCGTGCTCAGCCAGACGCTGGTGGACCTGTTCCAGCTCGGCAACCGCCGGCGGCTGGGCCGCGCGCAGTTCGAGGCGGCCAAGGTCCGCGTGAGCGGCGCGCTGATCGCCTTCGCGGGCGAGGTGCGGCGGGACTACTACGACGCGCTGGCCGCGCGGAAGGTGCTCGCGCGCGCGGAGGCGGTGATGCAGGCGCAGGAGGCCGCCACCGGGCTGGCGCGCCGCCAGCACGCGGCCGGCAACATCTCGGACCTGGACCTCGAGAACGAGCAGTCCCGCTACGAGCAGGTGAAGCTCGACTACGCGCGCGCGCAGCTCGACGAGCTGCAGGCCCGCGAGCGGCTGATCGCGGACCTCGGCCTGGTGCGGCGCGTGGAGCTGAACCTTCCCGCCGAGTTCCCGGCTCCCACCGCCGAGGAGCCGCCCCTGGAGCAGGTGGAGCAGGAGGTGACCGGCCGGCGGCTCGACCTGCGCGTGGCGCGGCGCGAGATCGAGGCCGCGCAGCGCGCCTTCCGGGTGTCGAAGACGGCGGCCTTCGAGGACCTCGCGGTCGGCGTCCACCTCGAGCAGGAGCCCGACGGCAAGAAGACGACCGGCCCCGCCCTCACCGTGCCCATCCCGATCTTCGACCGCGGGGCGGCGGCCAAGGCGCGCGCGCGCGCGATGCTGCGCCAGGCCGAGCAGCGGTTCGCGGCCATGACCGTCTCCGCGCGCTCGGAGGCGCGCGCCGCGCACGAGCGGCTCACGGAGGCACGCGCCCGCATGGCCTACCTGCGCGACGTGGTGATCCCGCGGCGCGAGCGCATCCTGCGCCTCACCCAGCTCGAATACAACGCGATGCTGCGGGGGGTGTTCCAGCTCCTCGCCGCGCGGCAGGAGCTCGACCAGGCCCGGCGCGAGGAGATCGTGGCCACCCGCGACTACTGGGTCGCGCGCACCGACCTGCAGACCGCGCTGGCCGGCGTGGGCTCTTTCACGGTCCGGCCCGAAGGTCGGGCCGCCCGGCGGCCGAGCCTGTTCGCTCCGCCCTCGCCGCAGGAGACGGAAGACGGCGAAGGCGAATAACGAGGATTGGAGCACCCGATGATCTCGCGACGAAAGCTGCTGTTCTCGAGCGCGGCCTCGATGGCGGCCGGGCTGGCCGGGGCGGTCCACCCCCGGCGCCTGCTGGCCGCGGCCCGTGACGTTCGCGGCGGCACCCGCCACGCGCCGGTGATCACTCCCAACGGCGGGTCGCTGCCCTGGCGCATGGAGGACGGGTTCAAGACCTTCCACCTGGTCGCGGAGCCCGTGGTGCGCGAGTTCGCGCCGGGCTTCAAGGTGAACTGCTGGGGCTACAACGGCCAGACGCCGGGCCCGACCATCGAGGCGGTCGAAGGCGACCGCCTGCGGATCTACGTGGAGAACCGCCTGCCGGAGCCGACCTCGGTGCACTGGCACGGGGTGCTGCTCCCCAACGGCATGGACGGCGTGGCCGGGCTGAACCAGCCGCGCATCGAGGTGGGCCAGACGTTCAAGTACGAGTTCACCGTGCGGCAGCACGGCACCCAGATGTACCACCCGCACTTCGACGAGATGGTGCAGCAGTCGATGGGGATGATGGGCTTCCTGGTCTTCCATCCCCGCACGCCCGCCCGCCGCGTGGACCGCGACTTCGCGATCTTCCTGAACGAGTGGTTCATCAAGCCGGGGACCTCCACGCCCGACCCGACGATGATGCTCGACTTCAACGTGTTCACGTTCAACAGCCGCGTCTTCCCGGGCACCGAGCACCTGGTGGTGAGGCAGGGCGATCGGGTGCGGCTGCGCATCGCGAACGTCAGCATGGACTCCCACCCGATCCACGTGCACGGGCACACGTTCCGCTGGACGGCCAGCGACGGCGGCCCCCTGCCGGAGACGGCCTGGATCCCCGAGACCACCATCAACGTCCCGCCCGGCACCACCCGGGACGTCGAGTTCGTGGCGGACAACCCCGGCGACTGGGCGCTGCACTGCCACAAGGTCCACCACACGATGAACCAGATGGGCCACGACCTGCCGATCATGACCGGGGTGGATACCAGCGGCGTGGACGAGGCCATCGCCCGGCTCGTGCCCGGTTTCGTGCCGATGGGCGCGACCGGGATGGGTGACATGATGGACATGGGCAAGCCGCGCAACAGCCTGTTCATGGGCTCGGGCGAGGGACCCTTCGGCGCCATCTTCATGGGCGGCATGTTCACGATCATGAAGGTCCGCGAGAACCTCCGGAGCTACGACGAGAACCCCGGCTGGTACGAGCACCCGCCGGGGACGGTCGCCTCGGCGGTGCCGCGGGCGGAGGCGGCGGTGCCGGCGCCACCCACGGCCGCGCACGTCCGTCGCGCCGCGGCCACGCTCCCGCCCGGCACGACCTACCAGGCGGTGAAGGCCGCCGCGTGCGCCTCGCCGCACCGGGTGCGGAAGTGAGCTCGCCCCTGAGCGCCCGCGACCCGGTCTGCGGCATGACGGTGGACCCGCAGACGGCGAAGCACCGCAGCGAGCACCG
The DNA here is from genome assembly GCA_036556645.1 of Vicinamibacteria bacterium. Taxonomy (GTDB): domain Bacteria; phylum Acidobacteriota; class Vicinamibacteria; order Fen-336; family Fen-336; genus DATKEG01. The sequence continues at coordinate 4,522 of DATBIZ010000608.1, forward strand.
CGGGCAGCCCTTCTACTTCTGCGCCGCGAGCTGCAAGGCGAAGTTCGAGGCCGATCCCGAGCGCTACCTGGGCGCGCCGCGCGCCGAAGGCCATCCGGTCGAGCAACGCATCCCGCTCGGGGTCCGGCCGCGGAAGCCCGACGCGGGAACCGCGCCCCCCGCGCCGGAGAGGCCGG
>DATBIZ010000609.1:0-3966 GCA_036556645.1 Vicinamibacteria bacterium
GCGCGCGCCGTCCGGTTACGACGAGCGGGCGGCGGACGTGAAGGCGGCGGCACGGCTGGGCGATCGCCACCTGCTCACGGCCGCGTACCAGCACGTCCACCAGTCCGACGTCCCGCGCTGGGACCAGGTCGCGCAGCGCGGTTTCTCCCTCTACAGCTTCGACCCCCAGGTGCGCCAGCTCGCCTACGCGCAGGTGCAGTCGGGCTTCGCGTCGGGCTGGGTGGAGGCGCTCTCCGGCACGGTGTCGTTCCACCGGTCGGACGAGACGCGGGTGCGGCAGACGCGCGGCTCCGCGGTGCTCGTCCGCGAGCGAGACGTGGTGGACACCCTGGGCGCTTCCGTGCAGGCGCGCGCGCGCACGTTCGCGGGCTGGACGCTCACGCTCGGGGCCGAGGTCTACCACGACGAGGTGGAGAGCGGCCGCGAGGACACCGACACCGCCACCGGGGCCGCCACCCCGCGCCGCGGCCTCTATGCCGACGGCGCGGTGGCGACCTCGTCCGCCGCGTTCGCCAGCGGCCGCTGGGAGCGCGGCCGTCTGGCCGTGGACCTCGGCGCCCGGTACAACCGCCACGCGTTGCGGGCGACCGACGCCTCGTTCGGCGCGGTGGACGTGACCCCGAGCGCGCTCGTCGGCAGCGCCGGCGCGGCTTTCGCGGTGGCGTCCGGCCATCGCGCGTTCGCGACGGTCGGCCAGGGGTTCCGCGCGCCCAACGTGGACGACGTGAGCACGCTCGGCCTGTTCGACTTCGGCGTCGAGGTGCCGAGCCCGCGGCTGCGGCCGGAGCGCGCGTGGTCGTACGAGCTGGGCTGGAAGGCGCGCACGAGCCGCCTGGCCGGGGTGGTGTCCGCCTACCGGATGGAGCTGCGCGACCTGATCGACCGCGTGCCCGACACGTTCGAGGGCTCGCCCTTCCACGAGGGCCAGCGCGTGTACCGGCGCGCCAACGTCGGGCGCGCCTACGTCGAGGGCGTCGAGGCGGAAGCGGAATGGAGCGCCACGCGCGACCTCACCGCGTTCGGCAACCTGGCCTACACGTACGGCCAGCTCGTCACCTCCGATCAGCCGATGCGGCGGATCCCGCCGCTGAACGGCCTGGTCGGGCTGCGCTGGACGGGCACGAGACGGCTGGAGGTGGACGGGCGGCTGCGCTTCGCCGGCCGGCAGGACCGGCTGGCGCCCGGCGACAAGGCCGACCACCGCATGGACCCCGGCGGCACGGCCGGGTGGGCGGTCTTCGGCGTGCGCGCGAGCTATGCGTTGACGCCGCGCGTGCGCCTGGTCGGGGCGCTGGAGAACGCGTTCGACGAGGCGTACCGGGTCCACGGCTCGGGCATCGACGGGTACGGCCGTCACGCCTGGGTGTCGGCGCAGGTGGGTTTCTAGGGAACGGATGAGCGAGCGCGGCCAGACGGAGCGAAAGTACCCCGGCGCGGGGCGGGAGCTGCCCTCGGTGCGCGCCACGCGGCGCTCGCCCGCGATGCGCGTGGCCGCGCGCGCGCTGCTCGTCACGCTGCCGCTGAGCCTGATGCCGCCGGAGCTGTTCGCGGCTCCGCGCGCGCCGGCGACCGGCGCGCGCCCCGACCGCTCCCACCTGCTCGCCTCCGATCCGGCCGCGCGGCCATACCCGCTTGCCTCGCAGCCGGAATCGCCGGCGCGGCTGGCCCGCCCGGCGGCGGCGCGCCCGTCGCACGCCTGGCTCGTCGCGCGGCTGGCGCTCGCGTCGCTGCGCACGCTGCTCCTCCGCCTCGCACCCGAGCCGGAGGCGGGCGGCGGGCCGTCGTCGCCGGTCACGCGCGAGCACACCTTCCCCGCGGGCGGGACGCTGGTGGCGGTGCCGCTGCAGCCGTCGGACGCGCGTGCCGCCGCCGTGTTCGACGAGCTGCCGGCGCCGCTGCGCGTCTACGACTCGGTGGACGGCCAGACGGTGGCCGCCGACGAGCCGGGCTTCCGCAGCGTGGCCGCCGGCCGCGCGTTCTGGGCCCTGGTGCCCGCGCCGACCACCGTGCGCGCCACGGGCACGCTGGTCAGCACCGCCGGCGCGCAGTCGGTTCCGCTCGTCACGGGGTGGAACGCGGTCTCCACGCCCTGGCTGACCGCGGTCCCCTGGACGGATGCGCGCGTGACCGTGCGCCGCGGGACCGAGACGCGCAGCCTGAGCGAGGCCGCGAGCCTCGGGTGGATCGACGCGGAGCTGAGCGTCCACGACCCGGCGACGGACACGTTCACGGCCGTGCCGCCCAACGCGACGCCCGCCGCCCAGCTCGCGCCCTGGCAGGGCGCGCTCGTGTTCGCGCACGCGCCGGGGGAGCTGGTCTTCGGCGTGCCGCCGCCGGACACCACGCCCCCCACGGTGAGCTTCGCGTCGCCGGCCGAAGGCGCGGAGATCGGGATGCCGACGGAGGTGGTCGGCAGCGCGGACGACCCGAACCTGCTCGAGTGGACGCTCGCGTATTCGCTCGGCAGCACGAGCCCCTTCCTGACCCTGGCCTCCAGCGCGAGCCCCGTGGTGAACGGGACGCTCGCCCGCGTGGACCCGACGCTGCTCGAGAACGGCCCGCTGCGCCTCCGGCTCGTCGCGACCGACGCGGCGGGGAACCAGGCGGCGGCCGAGCGCACCGTGCTGGCGGCGGGCGCCGCCAAGATCGGGCTCTTCCGGGTCTCCTTCCGCGACCTCGACGTGCCCGTGGCGGGCGTGCCCATCACGATCACGCGCACGTACGACAGCCGCCGGCGGGCCTCCGTGGGCGACTTCGGGTTCGGCTGGTCGGTCGAGGTCGAGGTGGAGGGCCGCTACACGAACAACCGCAAGCCCGGGGACGGCTGGCAGGTGACCGGGTCCTTCCTCCCGTGCCAGAGCGCCCAGCCCACCCGGACCCACGTCACCGAGATCCGGCTCTCCGACCGCGAGTTCTACCGCTTCGCCACGACCATGACCGGCCTGGCCCCCGTGCTCGGCGGCTGCTTCGCGACGGCCGGCTTCACGCCGGTCGGCGGCTACCCGGGCCACGCCACCCTGCAGGTGCTCGGGTCGAGCGAGGTCCTGTTCGTCAACGCCAGCGGCCAGTTCGTGGATCCCGACACGTTCGACGTGTTCGAGCCCGCGGACGTGCGGCTCACGCTGCCGGGCGGCCGCAAGTACGACCTGAACCTGACGCGCGGGTTGACCCGGATCGCGGACGCGAGCGACAACAGCGTGCTGATCGGTCCCGGGGCGATCGTCCACTCCTCCGGGCGGACCGTCGGCATCGCGCGCGACGGCGCCGGCCGCATCACGCGGATCACGGATCCCGCCGGCAACGCGATGACCTACGCGTACGGCACCGGCGGGGACCTGGAGTCCTTCACCGACCGCGAGGGCGGCACCACCACCTTCACCTACAGCACGCGGCACGCGCACCTGCTGGAGGCGGTGCGCGACCCGCGCGGCGCGCAAGGCGTCCGCAACGACTACGACGACGATGGCCGCCTGGTGGCGCACACGGACGCCACGGGCGCGAGGGTCGAGTTCACCCACGAGCTGGACGACCGGCGGGAGACCGTCACCGACCGGGAGGGACACACCCGCGTCCTGGAGTACGACGCGAGCGGCAACGTCACGCGCGAGACGGACCCGCTCGGCCACACCACCACCCGCACCTTCGACGCCAGCGGCAACCGTCTCACCGAGACGAACGCGCTGGGGCACACCACCACGAGCACGTTCGACGCCGGCGACAACGTGACGAGCCTGCGCGACCCCCTGGGCAACACCGCCAGCCTGACCTACAACGCGCGCAGCCAGCCGCTCACCACCACCGACCCGCGCGGGAGCGTGACCACCAACGCCTACGACGCGTCGGGCAACCTGCTCACCGTCCGCGATCCGCTGGGCAACGTCAGCACCAACACCTACGACGCGCGCGGCCACGTGCTCACCCAGAGGGACGCGCTGGGCCACGTCACCGCCTACGCCTACGACGCCT
>DATBIZ010000610.1:0-20832 GCA_036556645.1 Vicinamibacteria bacterium
GCCGTCGCCGTCGTAGTCCATCGGGGCGGGGACGGGCGGAAGGCTGTTGAAGGGCGCGGTCGCGGTCCGCACGTTCCGCGAGGGCACCGGCAGACCGGTCTGCACGTCGAAGAACAGCCACCAGCCGCTCCGGAAGACGACCACGTCGTCGCGGCCGTCGCCGTCGTAGTCGGCCGGCGCCGGCCGGTCCCCCGCCCCGCCTCCGGTCAGGATCCCCCGCACGTAGCGGCCCGTGGCGTCGTAGAAGTGCCACGTGCCGCCGCAGAGCTGCGTGAAGTCGGTCCGCCCGTCGCCGTCGTGGTCCATCGGCGCCGGGATGCAGCCGGGGCTGGTGCCCGTCCAGACGCCCGCGCCGGGCGGGCCGCCGGCCAGCGGGTACGGCATCCAGGCGCCCCCGCGGAACACCACGAGGTCCCCCTCGCCGTCGCCGTCGAAGTCGGGGAACGGCGGCCGCCGCGCGATCGTGAACGGCGCGTCGCCGGTGTCGGCCGCCTCCCACTGGCCGCTCGAGGACAAGCTGCCCACCGAGACCAGCGCGGCGTCCTCGCCGACGTCGGGCACCGTCCAGGACAGGCTGGTCTGGGTCGGCGGCACGTCGGCCAACGCCTGCCAGTTGCCGCCGAGCCGCACGTACACGTGGACGCGACCGGCGGGGTCGAGGCCCGACGCGGTCCAGCGGATCTGGTTCGTGGTGCCGGCCACGAAGCGCTCGCCGCCGTTGGGCGCGTCCACCTTCAACGTGGGCAGGGGCCCGGCCTGGTAGGACGGCAGCTCGAGCACGTAGGTGTCCACGGTCGCGCCGTTGCCCCAGTCGCTCGCGAACAGCGCGCGCGTGCCCGAGGGGCTGATCACCACGTGCGGCTCGGCCCAGTAGCTGTTGCGCAGCATCGTGTTGTTCTTGCCCCAGCTGCGGTGGTGCGCGGCCCGGCACACGCGGCCGGTGTTGGTGTCGGCGAGCACCAGCTCGTTGTCGAGCACGCCCGCGCCGGAGGGGTTCCCCACGATCGAGACGAACACCCATCCCGGCGCGCGCAGCGCGACCGTGGAGAGGTGGGTGCCGGAGGGCGGATACGGGTAGCCGGTGGCCGGGCCGACGATCACCCGCGAGGTGCCGTCGGCCAGGTCGAACGTGACCAGCGAGCCGACGCCGCTGCCCGCCGGGCCGCCGTCGAACGCGACCGTGTTGAAGGTGTCGCGCCCGCTGGACGTGCGCCCGAGGCCGGCGTGCTCGTAGGGGTTGGCGATGTCGAGGTAGCGGACGACGCCGAGCGACGTGTTCACCACGTACCCGGCCAGGTAGGCGAGGTTGCCGCTGGCCGCCGCCTGCGGAGCGCCCAGCGGCGTCAGGCCCGTGGCCAGCACGGTGTCGGTCGGGATCCGGTAGAGGATCGCCTGCCCGTCGCACTGCAGCCCGATCGTGCTCGAGTCCCACGAGGTGAACATCGGGTCGGAGCCGCCCGAGACGGATCCCGCGCAGAAGGTGAACGTGTGCACCGTCTCCTTCGCCCCGCTCGACACGCGGTACCGCATCAGGCGGTTGCCGCTCGGGTAGAACAGCACGTCCGGGTCGGTCGCGTGCCAGTACACCTGCTCGATGTCGTTGGGCGCGATGTCGAGCGCGCGGACGAACGCGTAGGTGCGCCCGTCGTAGAGCTGGTGGCCCGAGCCGACCTTGTAGAGGATCAGCCGCGACTCGTCGGCGTTCCAGGCCGCCACCGTGGAGTACATCGGCTTGATGACCGCGTCGGCCGTGGCCGAGGGCGCGACCGCGGTGATGCGCCGGATGCGGCCGCCGAGGTCCGGATCCAGCGCCGTCTGGCCCAGCGCGGGCTTGGCCAGCGCCCTCATCGGGTGCGGCAGCTTGTCCTGCACGAGACCGGTGCAGGGGTCGGCGGCGAGAAGCGGACGGCAGAGGAAGAGAAGGCCCACCACGGCGGGCAGGGCACGCCACGCGCTCCGGTCGGCACCAATGTGTTTCATGTTGGACATCAGGCACACGCATGGCCGCGCCGAACGCGTCGGGCGACCGGGACTCGGTTCACGGCGCGAGCGCGCAGGCCGGGTGGCCGCCGCTCCGCCCCGGGGAGGGATGCGCCGCCTCGCCGGCCACCCGCGCCTCGCGCGAGGGCCGGCCGATCGGCTGCGCGTTCCTGACTGAACGCGACCTCTCTAGGGTGCGGCCTGAGGCCCGGTCAGAAAGTGGCGTGGGTCACGTTGTGGGGGCCGTCACCGGGCGCCAGGACGAGTCGGAAATTCGCGGCCGCCGCGGGCGCCGCCGGTGGGAAGAAAAGAGCCTAGATCTCGATCTCGACGCGCTCGCCGGGCGCGCCGGGCGCGCCGGGGGGCGGACCGAGCGAGGCGTCGATGCGGGCGGCGAGCGCGCCGACGGTGGGCGCGTCGAAGATCGCGTCGAGCGGCAGCGTGACGCCGAGCGCCGCCCGCAGCCGCGAGAGCACGCGCGCGGCGAAGAGCGAGTGGCCGCCGAGGTCGAAGAAGTTGTCGTCCACCCCGACCGTTTCGAGGCCGAGCAGCTCCTGCCAGATGCCGGCCAGGACCCGCTCGGTCGGGGTCGAGGGCGCCGCGTACGGCGTGGCGAGCGCGGGCCGCGGCCGGCCGGCCGGGCCCGCCGGCCCCGCGCCCGCCGCTGGCGGATCCAGCCGCACCCAGCGCGCGAGCCTCTCCTGCAGCGGCGTGGTGGAGACCACGATCCGCTCCAGCGGGCGCAGGCGCAGCGCCATCTCGAACACCGCGAGGCCCTCGTCGGGCCGGAGCGTGGAGCCCTCGCGCGCCGCGCGGCGGGTCCGGTGCAGGCCTTCGCGCCCCGGGAACTCCCACTGGTCGAAGCCGACGCTGACCCAGGGGACGCCCGTCCGCCGCCGCTCGGCCGCCGCGAACGCGTCCAGGAACGCGTTGGCGCCCGCGTAGGCGGCGTAGCCGACGCCGCCCAGCACCGTGGAGAGCGACGAGGTCAGCAGGACGAAGTCGGGCGTCTCGCCGCGCAGCGCCTCGCGCAGCGCGAGCAGCCCTTGCACCTTCGGCGCGAACTGCCGCGCGCCGGCCGCGCGCTCGAGCTGGCGGACCGGCTGGAAGGTGTCCTCCGAGAGCTCGCCGGCCGCGTGGATCACGCCCGCCAGCGGCCCGAAGCGCGCGCGCGCCGTCTGCACGACCGCGCGCATCTGCTCCTCGTCCGCCGCGTCCGCGGCGCACACCAGCACCTCGGCGCCGAGCGCCTCCAGCGCGCGGACCTTTTGCACCCTCACCCCGGTGGCGGTCGGCGCCGCGCCCGGCGCCGCGTAACGGTCCCACTCCTCGCGCGGGGGAAGGCCGCCGCGGCCGGTCAGCACCAGCCGGGCGCGCGCGCGCTGGGCCAGCGCCACCCCGAGCACGAACCCGACGTCGCCCAGGCCGCCCGTGATCAGGTAGACCCCGCGCGGCCGCACCGGCACGTCGCCCGGCGCGTGCAGGGCGCTCGGCACCCGCTCGAACTCCTGCACCCACCGCGAGCCGGAGCGCAGCGCGACCACGGGGTCGGCGTCCGCGCGGAGGATCTCGTCCCCGAGCAGGCGCGCGGCGGCGGCCGGCTCGTCCGCGGCGAGGTCGAGGTCGATCGCCGTGCACTGCAGGTCGTGGTGCTCCTGGGGCAGCACCCGGCATACCGCGAGCAACGGCGCGCGTTCCGCGACGAGGGCGTCCGCGGCTCCCAGCGCGTGCAGGCGCTCCGAGACCACGGCCAGGACCAGCGGGCCCTCCGGCCGCGTCGCGGCCAGGTGGACCAGGCTGTAGAACCCGCGGTCGCACGCCTCGTCGAAGCGCCGCCGCTCGTCCCCGTCCGGGTCGAGCGGGTCCACGCTCCAGAGGTGCAGCACACGCTGGGGCCGGCGTCCGTGGTCGTCGAGGGCGCGCCACAGCGCCGCGTAATCCCCGCGGGAGCGCGGGTCGAGCGCGTAGCCCGCCTCCGCGTCGCCGGAGAAGCGCGGCCCCGGCCGCACGGTGACCACGTCCGCGCCCGCCGAGCGCAGGCGCTCGACCACCCTCGCGCCCACCCCGCGCGCGTCCAGGAAGGCGAGCCACCGCTCGCCGGATCCGGTGCGGGCCGGGCCGGGCAGGCCGCTCTTCCACACCGGGACGTGAAGCCACTCGGCCGGCTTCCTCTCCGCGGGCCCGGCGGGCTCGTCGCGCAGCGGGTCCACCCAGTAGCGCTGACGGTCGAACGGGTAGGTCGGCAGCGCCACGCGCCGCCTTCGCTCCGGCGCGTGGACCGCGCTCCAACGCGGCTCCACGCCGCGGCGCCAGAGCGCTCCGAGGACCTCGAGCAGGCCGGCCCGGCTGGTGGCCGCGCGCGGCCCGCCGCCGTCGGGCGTGTCGAGCGCGACCTCGCAGGTGCCGGCCGCCCCGGCGCGGATCGTCACGCGGAGCGGGCTCGGCGCCGGGCCGCCGTCCGTGGGGTTCTCGCGCACCGGCCGCCCTCCGGCGCCGGGATCACGACCACCCGAGGCGGCGAGGCGGGAAACCGCGTCCGCCGGCGTCAGCGAGCCGCCGAGCACCGAGGCGACCAGCGCGCCCTAGCCCTGCCCGCCCCGCGCCTCGAAGCGCACGCCCCAGCTCTCGAGCAGGCGGGCCAGCGCGTAGGCGACCGCGAACGCGGCGAGCGGCGCGGTCGCGGGCGCGGCGCTCTCCGCCCCCGCGCCGTTGCGGTCGGGCGGGAAGAGCGTCCGCCGCACCGCCGCTCCCGCCTCCCCGGCCGCGGCCAGGCACTCCGCGAGCGCCGCCGCGAAGGCGGGCTCGGTCTCGTACACGTCGCGCCACGCGCCGGCGGCGATCGCGCCGAGGTCCTGCACCACCAGCGCGACCGCGGGGTCCCGCTGCTCGGTCACGGTCAGCGAGGGCCCGCTCTCCGCGGCCGCGGCCAGGAGCGCGGCGGCCTCGTCCACGCTCGTGGCCACCAGCGCGGTGCGGTGGCTGAACGCGGTGCGGCCGAGCTGGAGCGTGTACGCCACGTCCGCCAGCGGCACCTGCGGCCGCTCGCGCAGGTGGAGCGCGAGCTGGCGCGCCGCCGCCGCCAGCGCGGAGGGGGTCTTGGCGGAGAGCACCAGGAGCTGCGCCGCCCGGGCCGAGGGCTCGCTCGCCGCCGGCGGCGCCTCCTCGACGATCACGTGCGCGTTGGTGCCGCCCACCCCGAACGCGCTGACGCCGGCGCGCCGCGGCTCGCTCCCCCGCGGCCACTCGCGCAGCGCGGTGTTCACGTAGAAGGGGCTGGCCTCGAAGTCGATGGCCGGGCTCACCTGCTCCACGTGCAGGGTCGGCGGGATGAGGCCGTGCTCGAGCGAGAGGATCACCTTGACCAGCCCGGCCACCCCGGCGGCCGCGTCCAGGTGGCCGACGTTGCTCTTGACGGAGCCGAGCCCGCAGAACGCGCGCGCGTCGGTGCGCGTGCGGAACGCCTTGGTCAGCGCGCTGACCTCGGCGGGATCGCCCAGGCGCGTGGCGGTGCCGTGCGCCTCCACGTAGCCGATCGTCCGCGGGTCCACGCCCGCGGCGGAGAGCGCCTCCACGATCACCTCGGTCTGCCCCACCACGCCCGGCGCGGCGAAGCTGACCTTCAGCGACCCGTCGTTGTTGACCGCCGACCCGCGGACCACCGCGCGCACCGGGTCGCCCGCCTCCAGCGCGTCGGCCAGGCGCCGCAGCACGACCACCCCCACGCCGCTGCCGAACACGGTGCCGTCGGCCCCCGCGTCGAAGGTCCGGCAGCGGCCGGTGCGCGAGAGGATGCTCCCCTCGCGGAACAGGTACCCGCTCCGCTGCGGCACGTGCACGGTGACGCCGCCGGCCAGCGCCACGTCGCTCTCGTAGTTGAGCAGGTTCTGGCAGGCGAGGTGGACCCCGACCAGCGAGGTCGAGCAGAAGGTCTGGACCGCGCAGCAGGCGCCCTTCAGGTTCAGCTTGTAGCCGGCCATGGTGACCAGCGAGTCCTGGACGTTGTAGATCGTGGACTCGAAGTCCCCGAACGACTCCATCACCGGGCGGTTGTGGTAGAGGTTGTGCGCGAGGTAGTCGCTGAAGCTCGCGCCGGCGAAGACGCAGCCGCGCCCGGGCAGGCGCTCGGGGTCGTAGCCGGCGCTCTCCACCGCCGCCCACGCGCACTCGAGGAACAGCCGGAGCTGCGGGTCGAGCACCTCGGCCTCGCGGGGGGCGAAGCCGAAGAACGGGGCGTCGAACAGATCCACGCCCTCGAGCAGGGGGCGCCGGCGCACGTAGGCGGGGTCCTCGAGCAGCTTCGGGTCCTCGCCCGCCGCGCGCAGCTCGTCGTCGGTGAAGCTCGCGATCGACTCGACGCCGGCCTCCAGGTTCCGCCAGAACGTGTCCAGGTCCGGCGCGCCGGGGAACCGTCCCGCCATGCCGACCACGGCGATCTCCGAGCCGTCGTAGCCGGCCGGGGCGGACCGCGCCGTCACCCGGCCGCCCTCCGCCCGTCGCACATCGCGGCGAACTGCTCCAGGGTCTGGAAGACCATCTCCCGCGGGTTGAGGCGCAGGCCGAGCGCCTTCTCGAGCCGCGCCAGCGCGCGCATCGAGAGCAGCGAGTGACCGCCGAGGTCGAAGAAGTTGTCGTGGACGGACACCGTGGCGACGCCCAGCATCTCCTGCCAGACCTCGGCCACCAGGCGCTCGGTGCCGGTGCGCGGGGCCACGACGCCGCGCGGCTCGTGCGACGGCGGCCCGTCGAGCGCGGCCAGCGCCTGCCGGTCCACCTTGCCGTTGGGCGTGAGCGGCAGCGCGTCGAGCGCGACGAACGACGACGGCACCATGTAGGGCGGCAGCGCGCGCTTGAGGTGCGTCCGCATCTCGGTCACCGTCGGCTCCACGCCCGCCCCGAAGACCACGTACGCCGCGAGCGAGCTGTCGCCGCCGCCGTGGCTGCGCGTGACCACCACCGCCTGGCGGACGCCGGGCAGGCGCCGCAGCTCCGCCTCCACCTCCGCCACCTCGATGCGGAAGCCGCGGACCTTCACCTGGGTGTCGAGGCGGCCGAGGAAGTCCACCGTGCCGTCCGGCCGGCGGCGCACGCGGTCGCCGGTGCGGTACATCCGCGCGCCCGGCTCCTCCGCGAACGGGTCCGGCACGAAGCGCTCCGCGGTCAGGTCCGGACGGTTCCAGTAGCCGCGGGCGACGCCCGCGCCGCCGATGTAGAGCTCGCCGTCCGCGCCCGGCGGCAGCGGCTCCAGGTAACGGTCGAGCACGAAGAGGCGCGTCTGCGCGATCGGCTGGCCGAGCGGGACGACCGGCTCGGCCGCCTCCACCCGGTGCACGGCCGACCAGATCGTGGTCTCGGTGGGGCCGTACATGTTCCACACCGAGGAGCCCCGGCGCAGCAGCTCGGCCGCGAGGTCGCCGGGCAGCGCCTCGCCGCCGCACAGCACCTTGAGCGTTCCCCCGCCCCAGCCGGCTTCGACGAGCAGACGCCAGGTCGCCGGGGTGGCCTGCATCACCGTCGCGCCGCAGGCCTGCAGCCGCGCGAGCAGGAGGACGCCGTCGGTCGCCTCCTCGCGGGTCGCGATCTCGACGCGCGCGCCCCGCAGGAGCGGCAGGTACAGCTCCAGGCCGGCGATGTCGAAGGACAGCGTGGTGACCGCGAGCAGGGCGTCGTCCGGTCCGAGGCCCGGCCGCTCGCCGGTCGCGGCGAGGAACGTCGTCAGGGCCCGGTGCGGCACCTGGACGCCCTTGGGCCGCCCGGTGGACCCGGACGTATAGAGGATGTAGGCGAGCGCGTCCGGCCCGGGGTCGGGGCCGGAGAGCGGCTGGTCGCTCTCCGCCGCGAGGGCTTCGCGGTCGCCGTCCAGCGAGAGAACCGCCGCGCCGGCCTGCGGCACCTCTCCGCGGAGCGACTCCTGCGTGACCAGCGCGCGGAGGCCCGCGTCCTCCGCCATCAACGCGAGCCGCGCCGCCGGGAACCCCGGGTCGAGCGGCACGTACGCGGCGCCCGCCTTCAGCGTGCCCAGCAGCGCCACCACCATCCCGGCGGAGCGCTCCAGCGCGATCCCCACCCGGTCCTCGGCGCGCACCCCGAGCGCGCGCAGCCGACGCGCGAGCTGGTTGGCCCTCGCCTCCACCTCGCGGTAGGTCAGCGCCTCCGGGCCGCACGCCACCGCGACGCGGTCCGGCGTGCGCGCGGCCTGCGCGGCGATCGCGCGGTGCAGCAGCGGCTCGGGCACGGCCGCGGGCGGGGTCTGGTTCCAGCCGCGGACCGCGAGGTCGCGCTCGCGCTCCTCCAGCATCGGCAGCGCGCGCACGCGCGTCCCGGGGGCGCGCACCGCCGCCTCCAGGAGCGTGCGGAAGTGGCCGGCGAGCCGCGCGATGGTGCCCTCGTCGAACAGGTCCGTGCTGTACTCCAGCGAGCCCGCGTAGCCGTCCGCGGTCTCGATCAGGTACACGCTGAGGTCGTAGCCGGCGGTCCCGCGCTCCCCGATCACGCCCTTCTGCCCGTCGCGGTTGAGCGCCTCGAGCGGCGTGTTCTGGATGACGAAGAGCACCTGGAAGATCGGCGAGCGGCTCAGGTCGCGCGGGGGCCGCAGGTCCTCCACCAGCTTCTCGAACGGCAGCTCGCCGTGCGCGTAGGCGTCGAGCACGCCGCGCCGCACCCGCCCGAGCAGCTCGCGGAAGGTCGGGTTGCCGCCCAGGTCGGTGCGCAGCACCAGCGTGTTCACGAAGAGGCCCAGCACGCGCTCGGTCTCCACCAGCGGGCGGTTCCCGTTCGCGGTGCCGACCAGGATGTCGTCCTGCCCGCAGTGCCGCGCCAGCACCGCCTTGAACGCGGCCAGCAGGGTCATGAACGGGCTCACGCCCTCGGCCCGGCTCGTGGCCCGCACCGCGTCCGCCACGTCCTTGGGCAGCCGGAAGGCGAGCGTGGCCCCGCGCGACGTCTGCACCGGCGGGCGGGGCCGGTCGGTGGGCAGCTCCAGGGCCGGGGGCGCGCCGCGCAGCCGCTGGCGCCAGTAGGCGAGCTGGCGCTCCAGCGCCTCGCCGTCGAGCCACTGCCGCTGCCACGAGGCGAAGTCCGCGTACTGCAGCGCGGACGCGGGCGGAGGCACGGGGGCGCCCCGCGCCAGCGCGCCGTGCAGCGCGAGGAGGTCCTCGACCAGCAGCGCGATGGACCAGCCGTCGGTGATCAGGTGGTGCTGGGTCACGAGCAGCTCGTGCGCGTCGGGCCCGAGCGCGAGCAGCCGCGCGCGGAACGAGGGCGCCCGCTCCAGGTCGAACGGGCGGCGGGCCTCCGCGTTGGCCACGCGCTGCGCCTCTCGCGCGCGTTCCGCGGGGGGCAGGCCGGCGAGATCGTGCACGGGCAGCGGCACCTCGGCCGGCGGCGGGTCGATCACCTGCACCGGCCGCCCCTCGCGGTCCTCGAAGCGCGTGCGGAGCGGCTCGTGGCGGCGCACCAGCTCGACCAGCGCGCGCTGGAGCACGCCGCGGTCGAACGCGCCGGTGAAGCGGAGGTTCGCCTGCAGGTTGTAGGCCGCGCCCTCCGGGTCGAGCTTCTGCAGGTACCAGAGCCGCTCCTGGGCGAAGGAGAGCGGCAGCGGATGGTCCCGGGGCGCCGCGCGCAGCGGGGGAAGGCCGGCCGCTGCCCCGTCGCCGCCGCGCAGGTACAGGAGCACCTCCGCCTTGCGGCGGGTCAGCTCCTCGTGCAGCTCGGTGGTGAGGGCCCGCGGGGGCGCGCTCACGCGCAGGCGCTCGCCGTCCGCCCAGCACCGGACGTCCAGCGACCGCAGCGTGGCCAGCAGGTCGGCCACGGTCGCGTGCGCGCCGCCCGTGGACGTCGGCGGCGCCGCCTGCGTGGTCACGCCAGGCCCTCCACCCGGTCCAGACGGCGGCGACGCTCTTCCTTGCGCTTCCGCCCGCGGTCGCTGCTGTGCTCGAACGCCTCCGCGGGGTTCTCGCGCTCGCCGACCAGCCGGCTCAGCGACTCCACGGTGGGACCCTCGAACAGGGTGGCCACGGTCAGCTCGGCCTTCAGCTCGGCCTTGACGCGGGTCACGACCTGGATCGCGAGCAGCGAATGCCCGCCGAGGTCGAAGAAGTTGTCCTGGATGCCGACCTTCTCCACGCCGAGCGCGTCGGCCCAGATCCGCGCGATCGCCTGCTGCGCGGGGGTGGCCGGCGCGATGTACGCGTTCTGCAGGTGCGGGCGCGCGTGGCGCGACGCCGGCTCGGCGGCCGCGGCGGACCCGTCGCGGCGCAGGCCTTCCAGGCGGATCCACTGCCGCACGCGCGACGGCAGGTCCCCGGTGGAGACCACGACCTGGGAGACGCCGGCCAGGTCCAGCAGCCGGCCGAACGCGTCGGCCCCCTCCGTCGGCGCCAGGGCGAACTGGGCCAGGCCGGGGCCGCGGCCGGTCTCGTCCGGAGCGCGCTCCACCAGCCGCCACTCGTCCCAGTTCACGCTGAGCCAGCGCGTCCCGGCGCCGCGGTTGCGGGCGTGCGTGTAGGCGTCCATGAACACGTTGGCCGCGGCATAGGCGCCGTAGGCCAGGCCGCCCAGCACGCTGGAGAGCGACGAGGTGAGCACGCAGAAGTCCAGCTCGCGGCCGGCCAGCACGCGCTCGAGCACGAGCAGGCCGTTCACCTTGGGGTGGAACTGCTGCTCGCACTCCGCGGGCCCGAGGTCGGGCAGCGGGCGGAAGGTCGCGCCGCCGACCACGCCCGCGCCGTGGATCACGCCGTGCAGAGCCCCGAAGCGCTCTTCGGCCTGCCGCACCGCCTCCTGCATCTGCGCCGCGTCGCCCACGTCGGCGGCCACCACCATCACCTCGGCCCCGAAGCCCTCCAGGGCCTGCACGCGCAGGATCCGCTGGCTGACCGGGTCGGCGTCGCCGTGGGCCTCGCGCCAGGCCGCCCAGCTCGCGCGCTCGGGCAGGCGGCCCCGCGCGGTGAGCACCAGCTTCGCCTTGGCGACGTGGGCCAGGTAGGCGCCGAGCACGAAGGTCACGCCGCCGAGGCCCCCGGTGATCAGGTAGACGCCGCCCTCGCGCAGCTTGAGCGGGCGGCCCTCCCGCGGCCCGAGCCGCACCGGCTCGAAGCCGTGGACGAAGCGCTGGCCCTGGCGCACGGCCACCACCTCGCCGGGCACGCTCGCCCGCAGCTCGGCCACCACCGCGTCGAGCGCCGCCGGGTCGTTCCACGCCTCGGCGTCCGGCGGCTCCACGTCCACCGCCCCGCAGGTCACCCCGAGCTGCTCCTGCGGGATCACCTTGACCAGCCCGAGCACGGGCGACTTCTCCGGCTGCGGCACGTCGCCCCGCAGCACGTCGTGCATCCCGCTCGTGAGCACCTTGAGCTGGAGGGCGGGCGCGCCGGCCTCCGCCAGCGCCTTGGCCAGGTAGAGCACGCTGTAGAAGCCCTGGTCGCTGGCCGCGGCCACGGCCTCGGGCGTCAGCTCCCCCGCGGGCCGCGGCCCGACCGCGAAGCCGTGGACGATGCGGTCCACGCCGCGGCCGTCCTCGCTGATCGTCTCGAGCACCTTCTCGTAGTGCGCGCTGCGGCGGGGGTCGATCACGAACCCGGCGCGCGCGTTGCCGGACAGGATCGAGCCCGGCCGCACCGTGATCACGGAGTCGCCCTGCTGCCGGATCCGCTCCACCAGCTTCTCGCCCGCGCCGCCCTCGTCCACGAAGAAGAGCCACCGCTCGCGGAGCGCGTGCCCGTTCGCGGCCGCGGTCGTGGCCGGCGGGAGCGCCGCCTTCCAGATCGGCACGGAGAACCACTCCGCGGGGTCCTTCTTCGCGGAGAGCGGCTGCGCCATCGCGCGCGGGTCGGGGTCCACCCAGTACCGCTCCCGCTCGAACGGGTAGGTCGGCAGGTCCACGCGCGCCCGCTCCTCGCCCGCGAAGACGCGGGAGGCGTCCACGCGTGCGCCGGCCACCCACAGCCGGCCCAGCGCGCCGAGCAGCACCGCGAGGTCGCCGTCCGCCTCCCGCGGGTGCCGCAGCGTGGCGACCACGAACACCGCGCGGTCCGCGGGCGCCTGCTGCCGCGCGAACGTGCCGAGGGTGGTGCCCGGTCCGACCTCCAGCAGCACCCGCTCGGGCTCCGCCCACAGCGCCTGCGCGCCGGCGGCGAAGTTCACGGTCTCGCGCAGGTGGCGCGTCCAGTACTCGGGGTCGGTCGCCTCGGCCTCGGTGATCCAGGTCCCGCTCAGGTTCGACACGTAGGGCAGGCTCGGCGGCGAGAGCTTCACCGTGCGCAGGCGCGCGCGGAAGGCCTCCAGGATCGGGTCCATCATCGCCGAGTGGAAGGCGTGCGAGGTGTGCAGGCGCGTGGTGGTGGCGTCGCGGCGGCGCAGGTCCTCCTCCAGCGCCTCCACCGCCGGCGTGGGCCCCGAGACGACGCAGAGCGAGGGGCCGTTCACCGCGGCCAGCGACAGCGGCTCGCGCGCCAGCGCCCGCACCTCGGCCACGGGCAGGTGGACGGCCAGCATCGAGCCGGCCGGCAGCGACTGCATCAGCCGCCCGCGCTCCGCGACCAGCGCCAGCGCGTCGGGCAGGGTGAGCACCCCGGCCAGGTGCGCGGCCACGTATTCGCCCACGCTGTGCCCGATCATGGCCTGCGGCTCGATGCCGAGGCTCATCCAGAGCCTGGCCAGCGCGTACTCCACCGCGAACAGCGCCGGCTGCGTGATCCCGGTCTGGCCCAGGCGCACCGCGGCGTCGGCGGCCCCCTCGGCCGGCGGGTACAGCACGGTGCGCAGGTCCAGGCCCAGCGGCCGCTTCAGCTCCTCGCAGCACTCGTCGAGGTGGCGGCGGAACACCGGCTCGGCGTCGTAGAGCCCGCGGCCCATGTCCACGTACTGCGCGCCCTGACCGGGGAACATGAACACGACCGGACGCTCGGTGTCCCGCGAGTAGCCGGTGAAGACGCGCTTGGGGTGCCGCGCCTCGAGCGCGGCAGCCGCCTCGACGGCGGTCTCCGCCACGACCACGCGGCGGTGCTCGAAGCGCCGGCGGCCGGCCAGCAGCGTGAAAGCGACGTCCCCCAGGGCCTGCCCGGGGCGGGCGCGCAGGTGCTGCGCGAGCCGCGCGCCGGCCGATTCCAGCGCGCTCTCCGTGCGCGCGGAGAGCACGAGGAGCTGGGCCGCGCGCGAGGGACCCGACACCGCCGGCGGCGGCGCCTCCTCCACCACCACGTGCGCGTTCGTGCCGCCCACGCCGAGCGCGCTGACCCCGGCGCGGCGCGGGGTGCCGCCGGCGGCCCAGGGCGTCAGCTTCGTGTTCGGGTAGAAGGGGCTGTTCGCGAAGTCGATCTTCGGGTTCGGCCGCTCGTAGTGCACGAGCGGCGGCAGCGCGGCGTGCCGGGTCATCAGCGCCGCCTTGATCAGGGCGGCGATGCCGGCCGCGCGGTCGAGGTGGCCGAAGTTCGCCTTCACCGACCCGATCGCGCAGAACCCGGTGCGCGAGGTGCCGGTGCGGAACGCGCGCGTGAGCGCCTCGATCTCGATCGGGTCGCCGAGGGCGGTGGCGGTGCCGTGGGCCTCCACGTAGCCGATGGTGTCCGGGCTCACCTGCGCCATCGCCATCGCTTCCGCGATGCACTTGGCCTGCCCGGCCACGCTGGGGGCGGTGTACCCGGCCTTGCGCGCGCCGTCGTTGTTGATCGCGCTGCCGCGGATCACCGCGTGGATCGTGTCGCGGTCGTCGAGCGCGTCGGCGAGGCGCTTGAGCACGACCACCCCCACGCCGTTGCCGAACACGGTGCCGGCCGCCTTCTCGTCGAAGGAGCGGCAGTGGCCGTCCGGCGAGAGGATCCCGCCCTCCTGGTACAGGTAGCCGTTCTTGAGGCTCACGTTGATCGAGGACGCGCCCGCGAGCGCCATGTCGCTCTCGCCGCTGAGCAGGCTCTGGCAGGCCAGGTGGACGGCCACCAGCGAGGTCGAGCAGAACGTCTGCACGGTCACCGCCGGCCCGCTCAGGTCGAACTTGTACGACACGATGGTGGCCAGCGAGTCGCGGTCGTTGAACACGCCGAGCGCGGACATGCCCGCGCCCGCGTTGCGCAGCGCCTCCGGGTTCCTCAGCAGGTTGTCGAGCAGGTAGGTGCTGTTGGCGGCGCCCGCGAACACGCCGATGCGGCCCGGGTACTGGCCCGCGTCGTACCCCGCCGCCTCCAGCGCCGTCCACGCGCAGTCGAGGAACTGGCGGATCTGCGGGTCCATGCTCTCGGCCTCGCGCGGGTTGAAGCCGAAGAACGAGGCGTCGAACAGCTCCATCCCCTCGAGCAGGGGAGCCGCCTTCACCCAGGCCGTCCCGTTGCGGACCGGCGCCGGCTCCGGGGACAGGAGCGTGATCGTCTCCACCCCGTCGCGCACGTTCTCCCAGAACCTCTCCAGGGTGGCGGCGCCGGGGACCCGCAGGTCCATGCCGACGATCGCCACGTCGTTCAGGTGCTCGTCGCGGTCCGCGCTCATCAACTCACCTCGCTGCGTCGAGAGAGGGCTGTACTCGCTTCTGCCGGCGCCGCTGCATCAGCTCGAGGCGCGTGCCGGCGCGCTGCTCGACCTCCTCCAGCGCGACCGGCTTCTCGGCGGCGCCGTCCGCCAGCGCGCGCGCGAGCAGGGCCACGGTGGGCGCCTCGTAGAACGTCACCACGGGGATGTCGCGGCCGAGCCGCGCCTTGAGCAGCGCGATGACCTGCAGCGCGCTGAGCGAGTCGCCGCCCAGCTCGAAGAAGTTGTCGCTGGCGCCGATCTTGTTGCGGCCGAGGATCCGCTCCCAGGACTCGATGACCATCCGCTCCAGGTCGGAGCCCGCCGCCGGCGCGGCCACCGCCGCCGCGTCCGCCGGCGCGGCGACGGCCGGCGCCTCGTCGAGCGGGGTCTTCAGGAGCTTGCGCCGCCAGTGCGCCTGGAAGAGCGCCGGCCGCATGTCCATGGTGGAGACCGCCACCTGCGGCAGCCGCGCGGCCAGGATGCGGCCCAGCGCGTCCACGCCCTCCTCGGGCGTGATCGCGACCTTCAGCGTCCACTCGCGCGCGGCCTGCATGGCGCCGGACACGGCCGTGTTGACGGCCATGCCGACCTCCTTCCAGGCGTCCCAGTTCACCGAGATCACCAGGGGCCCGCCCTCCGGGCGCGCGCGGTGCGCGTACGCGTCGAGGAAGGCGTTGGCGGCGCAGTAGTCGATCTGGCCGAAGCCGCCGAGGTAGGCCGCGGTGGAGGAGCACAGGAGGAGGAAGTCGAGCGGCTCGTCGCGGAGCGCCTCCTCGAGCACCAGCGTCCCCTTGACCTTCGGCGAGAACACGCGCTCCACGACCTCGGGCTCCTTGAGCTGGATCAGCCCGCCGCCGGCCACGCCCGCGGAGTGGATCACGCCCTGGACCGGGCCGAAGCGCTCGCGGGCGCGCGCGATCACCTCGCGCATCTCCTCGCGGCGCGCCACGTCCGCGGCCACGTACAGGACCTCGGCCCCCAGCCCCTCCAGCCGCTGCATCTCCCGGACGCGCTCGGCCGCCGCCTTGTCCCCGGACGCGGCGACGCGCTCCCACTCCTCGCGCGGGGGCAGCGCGCTGCGCCCCGTCAGCACCAGGCGCGCCTTCCAGCGCTCGGCCAGGTGCCGCGCGAAGACGACCCCGATGCCGCCGAGGCCGCCCGTGATCAGGTACACGCCCCGCTCGCGCAGCGGGCTGGCGCCGTTCGCCGGGGACAGCGGCGTCGGCTCGGCGGACTGCACCCAGCGGTGCCCGCCCCGGTAGGCGAGGACCGGCTCCGGCTGCCCCGTGAGCATCTCGTCCACCAGCCGCCGCGCCAGCGTCGCCGTGGCCTCGGGGGCCTCCGGGCGCGGGACGTCCACGTCGATGCTGCGGCAGGCCACGTGCTTCATCTCCTGCGGGATCACCTTGCAGGGCCCGAGCACGGTCGCCTTCTCCGGCGCGACCAGGTCGCCGCCGGTCACCTCCTGCATGCCGCTCGTGACCACGGCCACGGCCAGCGCCTGCTTCTGGTCCTGGCGGCCGAGCGCCTGCGCCAGGTAGAGCAGGCTGTAGAACCCGCGGGCCTGCGCCTCGTCGAGCCCCTGCCGCGCGCCCACGCCCCACAGGTGCACGACGAACTGCGGCGCGACGCCCCGGTCCTGGAGGGTCTTGAGCAGCGCGGCGTAGTCGCCGCGCTGGCCCGGCTGCAGCTCGAAGCGGTTGTCGCCCCGGTCCGCGAAGGTCAGGCCCGCCGCCACGGTGACCACGAGCTGCCCGCGCGCGGAGAGGTGCGCCGCCACCGCCTGCCCCAGGCCGGTCTCGTCCACGAACACCAGCCACCGCGAGGCGCGGTCGGCCAGCGACGGGGGCGCGAGCAGCTCCGGCGGCGTGAAGCGCCGCCACGAGGGCTGGTAGAACCAGTCCTGCACCGGGCGGCGCTGCGGCGAGAAGCCCTGCACCAGGCGGTCCACGTCGAGGCGCTCGAGGTTCTTCTCCACCCAGAACGGCTGGCGCTCGAACGGGTAGCTCGGCAGCACGACGCGGCGCCGACGGGCGCCCGCGTGCACCTTCTGCCAGTCCACCTTCGCGCCCCCGAGCCAGAGCTTTCCGAGCGCGGAGAGCAGCACCGCGCGGTCCGGCCGCACCTCGCGCGGGTGCCGCATGCTGGACACGGCCAGGCCGGGCGCGGTCTCGGTCACGTTCTGGCGCGCGAGCGTGGCCAGGGTGTTGCCGGGCCCGACCTCGAGCAGCAGCGGGCGGCTGGGGTCTTCGAGCAGCGTGCGCACGCCGTCGGCGAAGCGCACCGCGCCGCGGAGGTGGCGCGCCCAGTACTCGGGATCGGTGGCCTCGCGCTCGGTGATCCAGGTGCCGGTCAGGTTCGAGACGAAGCGCCGCCGCGGCGCGGCCGGGCGGGCCTGCGCGACCCGCGCCGTGAACGCCGGCAGCATCGCGTCCATCATCCCGGAGTGGAAGGCGTGGCTCGTGTGCAGCCGGCGCACGCTGAGCCCGCGCCCCGCGAGCTCGCGCTCGAGTCGGTCCACCTCCTCCGCGGGCCCCGACACCACGCACGCGCCGGGCGCGTTGACCGCGGCCAGGTCGAGGCCGGGGCCGAGCGACGGGCGCAGGGCCGCTTCGCCCAGCGGCACCGCCAGCATCGCGCCCGGCGGCATCGACTGCATCAGCCGGCCGCGCTCGGCCACCAGGGCCAGCGCGTCCTCCAGCGAGAAGACGCCGGCCAGGTGCGCGGCCACGTACTCCCCGATGCTGTGCCCGATCATGGCCACGGGCTCGAACCCCCAGGACGCCCAGAGCCGCGCGAGCGCGTATTCGACCGCGAACAGCGCCGGCTGCGTGAGGCTCGTCTGCTGCAGGCGCAGGGCCGCCTCCTCGCGCGCGGCGTCCGGCGGGAAGAGCACCTCGCGCAGGTCGAGCCCGAGCGGCGCGCGCAGCGCCTCCGCGCATGCGTCGAGCGCCTGGCGGAAGACCGGCTCCTCCTCGTAGAGCCCGCGGCCCATCCCGACGTATTGCGATCCCTGGCCGGTGAACATGAACGCGACCGGGGCGTCCTGGCGGTCCTGGGTGGCGCTCTCCACGCGCGCGGGGTCGTCGAGCGCGGCGCGCGCGTCCTCGAGGTCGCGCGCGACCACCGCGCGGCGGTGGTTGAACACGCGCCGGCCCACCTGCAGCGTCCAGGCGGCGTCGGCCAGGTTCTCGTCCGCGCGGTCGGAGAGGTGGCGGGACAGGCGGCGGGTCGCCTCGTCGAGGGCGCCCGGCGTCTTCGCCGAGAGCACGAGGAGCTGCCACGGCGGCGCGGGATCGGTCGGCGGCAGCGCGGGCGCCTCCTGCAGGATCGCGTGCGCGTTGGTGCCGCCGATGCCGAACGCGCTCAGCCCCGCGCGGCGCGGGACGCCGTCGGTGTTCCACTCCATCAGCTCGGTGGCCACGAAGAAGGGGCTGTTCTCGAAGTCGATCTGCGGGTTGGGCGCCTCGAAGTGCAGGCTGCGGGGGATCTGGCGGTGCTCGAAGGCGAGCACGGTCTTGATCAGCCCGGCCACGCCCGCGGCGGCGTCGAGGTGTCCGATGTTGGTCTTCACCGAGCCGATGGCGCAGTACCGCTTCTTGTCGGTCCACTTGCGCCAGGCCTTGGTGAGGCCCGCGATCTCCGCCGGATCGCCCAGCGCGGTGGCGGTGCCGTGCGCCTCCACGTAGGTGATGGTGGCGGGGTCCACGTCCGCGGCGGACAGCGCCTCCACGATCACCTCGGCCTGGCCGCTCACGCTGGGCGCGGTGTAGCCGACCTTCATGGAGCCGTCGTTGTTGATCGCGGTGCCCAGGATCAGCGCGCGGACGTTGTCGCCGTCGCGCAGGGCGTCCTCCAGGCGCTTCAGCACGACCACCCCGAGGCCGTTGCCGAACACCATCCCCTGGCCCTTGGCGTCGAACGTCCGGGTGTGGCCGTCGGGGGAGAGGATCCCGCCCTCCTGGTAGCCGTAGCCGACGTTCTGCGAGACCGAGATCGTGACGCCGCCCGCCAGCGCCATGTCGCTCTCGCGGCTGAGCAGGCTCTGGCAGGCGAGGTGGACGGCCACCAGCGAGGTCGAGCAGAACGACTGCACCGCGTAGGCCGCGCCCTTGAGGTTGAGCTTGTAGGCGATGCGCGTGGCCAGGGCGTCGTTCATGTTGCCGAGGCCGATCTTCAGCGGGCCCATCATCGCGTTGAGCTCGCGGTCCCACTGCAGGTAGTTCATCAGGTACGAGCTCTGGCTCACGCCGGCGGCGATCCCCACCGACCCCCCGAACCGCTCGGAGTCGTAGCCGGCGTTCTCCAGGGCCTCCCAGCAGGCCTCCAGGAAGAGCCGCTGCTGCGGGTCGAGGATCTGCGCCTCGCGGGGGGTGTAGCCGAAGAAGGCGGCGTCGAAGAGGTCCACCCCGTCCACGCGCGGCCGCGCCCGCACCATGTTCGGGCTTTCGAGGAACGACGGGTGGGCGCTGATCTCCTCGGCCCAGTCCTCGATCGCGATCGCGGAGACGGACTCCACCCCGTCGCGCAGGTTCCGCCACAGCTCCTCGACGCTGTTGGCGCCGGGAAACTTCCCGGCCATCCCGATCACGGCGATCTCGGCGCCGCTGAGCTCACTCGACCGTTGCATCGACCATCCTCCTGTCCGTCCGGATCTCCCGTCGCATCCGCCCGCGGCCCTGGCTGCGGTCCAGGTCGCGGCCCCGCTCCGCCGGCGCGTCGATGACCCGGCTCAGCGCGCGCACGGTGGGGGCCTCGAACAGCGTGGTCACCGACAGCTCGCCCGCGAACTCCGGCCGGAGCTTGCCGACGAGCTGCACCGCCAGCAGCGAGGAGCCGCCCAGCTCGAAGAAGTTGTCGTCCAGCCCGACGCGGTCGATCCCGAGCAGCGCGCCCCAGACCTGTGCCAGCCGCCGCTCGGTCGCGGTCTCCGGTGGCGCGTAGACCGTGTGCAGGTCGGGCCGCGCGTGCTGGGCCAGCGACGCCTCCGGTCCCGCGGCCGGCGCCGCCGCCGCCGGCTGCGTCCAGGCCCGCCGGCGCGCGCCGAGGTCCGCGGTGGACACCGCCAGGCGCGCGCGCCGCGGCAGCGACAGCAGGCGCGCGAACGCCTCGCCGCCCTCCTCCGCGGTCATGGCGTGGGCGGCGGGCCCGGCGACGGCGCCTGGCGCGTCCGGCGTGCGCCAGCCGTCCCAGGCCACGCTCGTCCACCACGTGCGGCCGAGCTGGTGCTGCCGCTCGGCCAGCGCGTCGAGCACGTGGTTGGCGGCCGCGTAGGCCGCGAAGCCGAGCCCGCCCAGGACCGTCGAGAGCGAGGAGGCCATCATCACGAAGTCGAGGCGCTCGCCGCCGAGCAGCTCGGCCAGGACGTGCGCGCCGCGTGCCTTGGCCCGGAGCTGCCGCTCGCCGTCGGCGGCCTCGAGCTGCGCGAGCGGCTTCAGCGTGGTCTGGTCGATCACGCCCGCCGCGTGGATCACGCCGTGCAGGGCGCCGTCGCGCGCGCGCGCCGCCGCCAGGGCCGCGCGCATCTCCTCGCGGTCGCCCGCGTCCGCGCGCAGGACCTGCACCTCGGCGCCCGCGGCCTCGAGCGCGCGCACCGCGCGCACGCGCGCGGCGAGCGGCCCGTCCTGTGCGGCCAGCGCGTCCCATTGCCCGCGGTCCGGCAGCCCGAAGCGCCCGGTCAACGCGACCCGCGCCGCGCCGCGCCGCACCAGCGCCGCGGCCAGGGCCAGGCCCACGTTGCCGAGCCCGCCCGTGATCAGGTACGTGCCGCCCGGCCGCACCGGGCTCGCGCCCGCCGCCGCCGGCGGCATCGCGTCGAAGACGGGCAGCCAACGGTGGCGCCCACGGTAGGCGACGACCGGATCCACGGCCGCGCCGGTCAGCTCCGCGTAGACCCGCTCGACCGGCTCGCCCGCCGCCGCCGTGCCCGGCCAGACGTCCACGTAGCGGCCGGAGAGGTGCGGGTACTCCTGCCCCAGCACCATGCACGGGCCGAGGGCGGCGGCCTGGCCCGGATGAAGCGTCTCCTGGCCGGTCACGTCGTGGACGCCGGTGCCGAGCACGAACAGCCGCGCCTCGCGCTCCTGCACGCGCCCGAGCGCCTGCGCGAGGTGGAGCACGCCGAGGAACGCGCGCGCGGACGGCTCGTCGCCGCCGCCCGGCGCGTCCAGGCCGAACGCGTGCACCAGGCCGTCCGGCGCCGCGCCGTCGGCGCGCAACGCGCGCAGCAGCGCCTCGTGGTCCGCGCGCGAAGCCGGCGCGACCACGAACGCGCGCTCGCCCTCGCGCGCGAAGCGCGCACCCGCGCGGACCAGCGTCACCTCCGCGCCCCCCGCGCGCAGCCGCTCGGCGAGGGCG
>DATBIZ010000611.1:0-3856 GCA_036556645.1 Vicinamibacteria bacterium
GCTGCGCGAGGTGCTGGACCGCCCGATCAAGAAGGTGCCCGCGCTGCGCGGCAAGACCGTGGTCAACCTGTTCTACGAGGCGTCCACCCGCACGCGCGCCTCGTTCGAGGTCGCCCAGAAGGTGCTCTCGGCCGACAGCCTTTCCATCGCCGCCGCCACCTCGAGCGTGCAGAAGGGCGAGACGCTCCTCGACACCGCCCGCAACCTGGAGGCGATGAACCCCGACCTGATCGTGATCCGCCACGCCTCGTCCGGCGCCCCGCACTTCCTGGCCCGGCACTGCCGGTCGGCCATCGTGAACGCGGGCGACGGCGCGCACGAGCACCCCACCCAGGCGCTGCTCGACGCGCTCACCCTCCGCCAGAAGAAGGGGCGGCTGAAGGGGCTGCGGGTGGCCATCGTGGGCGACGTGCTGCACAGCCGGGTGGCCCGCTCCAACGCCTGGCTGCTCGGCAAGATGGGAGCGAGCGTGGTGCTCTGCGCTCCGCCCACGCTGTTGCCGCCCGGCTTCGAGCGGCTGGCCCGCGTCACCCACCGCATCGACGAGGCGCTGGAGGGCGCGGACGCGGTGATGATGCTGCGCCTGCAGCTCGAGCGGATGAGCGGCGGGTACTTTCCCACCACCCGCGAGTACCACGTCCACTTCGGCCTCACCGAGGCGCGCGTGCGGCGCGCGCAGAAGGACCTGCTGATCCTGCATCCCGGCCCCATGAACCGCGGGGTGGAGATCGCGAGCGAGGTGGCCGACGGGCCGTATTCGGTGATCCTCGACCAGGTCACCAACGGCGTGGCCGTGCGCATGGCCGTGCTCTACCTGCTGCTCGGCGGCGGGGAGGCGGCGGCATGAGGCTCCTGGTCAGGGGCGGCCGGATCGTGGACCCCGCGCGCGAGGTGGACCAGACCGGCGACGTGCTGCTCGCGGACGGCTTGGTGGCCGACGTCGGCGCGAAGCTCTCCGCGCGCGGGGCCGAGGTGCTCGACGCGCAGGGCCTGGTGGTCTGCCCCGGGTTCATCGACGTGCACGTGCACCTGCGCGAGCCGGGCCGCGAGGACAAGGAGACGATCGCCACCGGCACGCGGGCGGCGGCCGCGGGCGGGTTCACCGCGGTGTGCGCGATGCCGAACACGGAGCCGGTGAACGACACGGCCGGCATCACGCGCGCGATCCGGGAGAAGGCGCGCGCGGACGGCCTCGTGCGCGTGTACCCGATCGGGGCGATCACGCGGGGGTCCCGCGGCGAGGAGCTGGCCGAATACGGCGACCTGCGGGAGGCCGGGTGCGTGGCGGTCTCGGACGACGGGCGCCCGGTGGCCAGCGCGCGCATGATGCGGCGGGCGCTGGAGTACGCGCGCGCGTTCGACCTCCCCGTGATCGACCACTGCGAGGATCCCACCCTCTCCCAGGGCGCGGCCATGAACGAGGGCCCGGTGGCCACCCTGCTCGGGCTGCGCGGCGCGCCCGCGGTGTCCGAGGCCATGGTGGTGGAGCGCGACGTGATGCTGGCGGAGCTGACCGGCGGCCGCGTGCACATCGCGCACCTGAGCGCGAGGGGCTCCGTGGACGCGGTGCGCCGCGGCAAGGCCCGCGGCGTGCGCGTGACCGCGGAGGCCACCCCGCACCACCTGCTGCTCACGGACGAGGTGGTACGCGAGTCGGACTACGACCCCGCGACCAAGATGAACCCGCCCCTGCGCGGCGACCAGGACCGCCGGGCCGTGCTCGAGGGCGTGCGGGACGGCACCATCGACTGCATCGCCACCGATCACGCCCCGCACACCGTGGACGACAAGAAGGTCGAGTACGACCAGGCCGCCTTCGGCATCGTGGGCCTGGAGACCGCGGTGAGCCTCTGCCTCGACCGCCTGGTGCGGCCCGGCCTGCTCACCCTGGGCCAGCTCGTGCGCGCCCTGTCCACGAACCCGGCGCGCGCGCTCGCGCTGCCCGGCGGGACGCTCGCGGCCGGCGCGCCGGCCGACCTCACCGTGCTCGACCTGGACCGGCGCGTGACCGTGGATCCCGCGCGCTTCGAGTCCAAGGGCCGCCACACCCCGTTCGCGGGCTGGTCGCTGCGCGGGGGGGCCGTCGCGACCGTGGTGGGCGGGCGCGTGGTCTGGAGCGCGGCGCGGGGCTAGCACCCCGACCCCCGGCGTCCATGGAGCCGCCCGACTTCGTCGCCGAGTACAACCGGATGGTGCGGGCCGACCCGCGCGCCGCGGCGGAGCAGGGAGCCTGGCTGGCCGAGGCGTTCACGCGCGCGGGCGTCACCTACGAGGGCCGGCCCATGCGCACCTGCCTGCGCCCGCACCTGATCGCGCGGGCCGAGTGGGACCGGCTTCGCCTCGAGGGACGCCGGCTGCTCGACGCGGCCGTGCGCGTCGCCCGCGCCGCCTTCGAGGGGGACGCCTCCGCGCTCTGCGCCTGGCTCGGCCTGCCCGAGGAGCACGCGCGCTGGATCGCGCTCGATCCCGGCCCGCCCGACGTGCTGGTGTCGCGCCTCGACGCGTTCCTGACCGCGGACGGCCCGCGCTTCATCGAGGTGAACAGCGACGCGCCGGCCGGCATCGGCTACGGCGACCGCATGGCGGAGGTGTTCCGCGAGCTGCGCCTCTTCCAGCAGTTCGCGCAGGGCCGGTCCGTCACCTACGTGCCGTCGGCGCCGGCGCTGGTGGGCGCCGTGCGGCGGGCCATGCCCCGCCACGGCCCCGGCATGGTGGCCATCGTGGACTGGGCGGACGTGAAGACGCGCGCGGACCAGGAGATCCTGCGCGAGGCGTTCGAGGCCGCGGGGGTGAGGTGCCGCCTGGCCGACCCGCGCGAGCTGCTCGTCCGGCACGGACGGCTCTGGGCCGGCACCGACCCCATCGCGCTGGTGTACCGCCGCGCGCTGCTGGGCGAGCTGGTGGCCCGCGCGCCGGACGCGCAGGCGCTGATGGAGGCCTACCGCGAGCGGGTGGCCGTGTTCGTGAACTCGTTCCGCTGCCAGCTCTCCGAAGACAAGGCGCTGTTCGCCCTGCTGAGCGACGAGCGCCACGCCGCGCTGCTCACGCCGGACGAGCGCGCGCTCGTGCCCCGGGTCGTGCCCTGGACGCGCAAGGTCGAGGAGAGGCGCACGGTCCACGCCGGCCGCGAGGTGGACCTCGTGCCGCTGGTGCTGCGCGAGCGCACCCGCTTCGTGCTGAAGCCGGCGCACGGCTACGGCGGGGTCGCGGTGACCGTCGGGGCCGAGGTGACCGCGTCGGCCTGGGAGGCCGCGGTGCGCGCCGCGATCGGCGGCGCCTGGGTCGTGCAGGAGCGCGTGCCGATCCCGGCCGAGGAGTTCCCGGTGTGCGAAGACGGACGGCTGTCCTTCGAGCGCCTCCACGTCAACGCGAACCCGTTCTACGTGGAGGGCGCGGAGGCGGGCGGCGTCTCCCGCGCCTCGCGCGGCACCGTGATCAACGTGAGCGCGGGCGGCGGCAGCGTGCCGATGTTCGTGGTGGAGTGAGCGGGGTGACGTCGATGACCGTGACCACCTGGATGCCGAACGCGCCGGGTACTCGTCCGGATGCTCGCGCGCGCCGCGCGGCGATCACCTGGAGCTCCCGCGGCGGAGGTCGGCTCCCCTAGACCGCCCAGTCGAGCAGCACGCGCCCGCAGTCGCCGCTGGTCATCACCTCGAAGCCGCGCTCGAACTCCGGGTAGGGGAAGCGGTGGGTGATCACGCGCTTGATGTCCAGGCCGCTCTGCAGCATCACCGTCATCTTGTACCAGGTCTCGTACATCTCGCGGCCGTAGATGCCCTTGATGGTGAGCATCTTGAAGATCACGGTGTTCCAGTCGATGGCCATGTCGCGCTCGGGCAGGCCGAGCAGCGCG
>DATBIZ010000612.1:0-1977 GCA_036556645.1 Vicinamibacteria bacterium
CGCCGAGCCGGCCGGCGGCCACCGCGAGCAGCACGTAGGCCAGCCCCGTCCCCAGCGCGCCCAGCGCGAGCAGGGAGAGGAGCGGTCCTGCCGTGAACCGGCCCGCGAGCAGCTCGGGAGCCCCGAGCGGCGCCGTCAGCACCAGCGCGACCGCCTGCGCGCGGAAGATCACGGGCAGCGCGCCGTAGCGCAGCTGCAGGGGCCGGGCGAGGTTCAGCGCGAAGCCGTACGAGGCGAGCGCGGCGAGGATCATCAGCACCCCGTCGAGGCTGCTCCGGCCCTCGCCCAGCGCGGGCCACGCGACGAGCACGACGCCGGCCAGCCCCACGGCGAGCCCCACCCTCACCCCGCTCGGCGGCGCTCTCCGCGCGAGCGCCGCGGCCACCACCGCGACGAACAAGGGCGTGGCCCCGTTCAACATCCCGGTCAGGGCCGAGGAGACCCGCTGCTCGGCGAACGGGAACATGCTGAGCGGGAACGCCATCCACAGGACACCGAGCAGCGCGATGGGGCGCCACGCCTCGCGCGGCACCGCGCGCCGCGCGCTCGGCACCAGCGCGAGCGTGACGAACCCGACCAGGATCCGCGCGAGCGTGACCCCGTTCGGGCCGACCGCGCGCAGTCCCTCGGCGATGAAGAGGAACGACGCACCCCAGATCACCCCCGGCCCCACCAGGAGCAGCGTGTCCGCGGCGGAGCGCGAGAGGCGCGCGGGCGCCGCCGGGCGTACGATCGGGTGGATCTCGTCCATGGGCAGGGGTGGAGCCATGCGCATCGTACTCGCCGCCGCCGTGTTGTCGGGTCCCGCCGTCCTCGCCGCGCCCGCGGCGCCGGCGGGGGACCCCGGGCTCGACACCGCGCGCATCGAGGCGCTGACCGGCGCGAAGGGAGCGCTCGACGCGGCGGAAGGCGTGTTCAAGGTGTCGGTGCCGCGGACGGACCTCGCGGTGACGGCCGCGGGCGTGCGGATGACGCCCCCGCTCGGCCTCACCTCGTGGGCCGCGTTCAAGCGCGCCGGCGCGCACACGGTCGTCATGGGCGACCTCGTGCTGCTGGAGGACCAGGTGAACCCGGTGATGAGCGCGGCCCTCGACGCCGGTCTGGAGGTCACCGCCCTGCACAACCACTTCTTCTGGGACACGCCGAAGGTGATGTTCATGCACGTCGGCGGCGCGGGGGACCAGGAGGCGCTCGCGGAGGGGGTCGGGCGCGTGTTCGCGCGGATGCGCGAGACCGCGGGCGGAAAAGGCGAGGTGCTGCGCGCGGACATCGATCCCGCGCGCACGACGCTCGACCCTACGCGTATCGAGGCGTTGCTCGGGGCGAAGGGGACGCTGGCGGGCGGCGTCTACAAGGTCGTGATCGGCCGCATCACGCGCGCGCACGGCCACGACATGGGGGCGGCGATGGGCGTGAACACGTGGGCGGCGTTCGCCGGGTCCGACGAGCAGTCGGTCGTGGACGGCGACTTCGCGATGCGGGAGTCCGAGCTGCAGGGCGTGCTCAAGGCGCTACGCGCCGCGCGCATCGCGGTGGTGGCCATCCATCACCACATGACCGGAGAAGACCCGCGTATCGTGTTCCTGCACTACTGGGGCGTGGGCCGCACCGAGGACCTCGCCCGCGGCTTGCGCGCCGCGCTCGATCGGACGGCCGGTCGTCAGTCGGGCGTGGAGCGCCGCAGCGGCAGCAGCGGCCACAGCCGCGGCTCGCGGAGGTAGAGCCCGGCCCAGGCGATCGCGCCCAGCACCACCGGGGAGAGGAACGCGTCACCGACCCGAACGTGCGTGGCGACCGCCCCGCCGAGGTAACCGGTGACCAGCACCGCACCCAGCACCGCGGTCTGCGGGATCGCGTAGAGCACCGCGCAGGCGGCTTCCAGCAGGCCGATCGGCAGGAACGAGGTCTGCGGGTAGCCGAACTTGCCGCCGAACACCTCGACGACCTCGGGGCTCGGCCGCAGCTTCATGAACGCGC
>DATBIZ010000613.1:0-12797 GCA_036556645.1 Vicinamibacteria bacterium
CAGCAGCTTCTCGAGCGCCCAGTGCCGCATCATGCCCGCGCGGTAGGTGGGGCCCATCACCGCGTTGTCGAGCGCGTTGATCACGTCGTGGCCGGTGTTGCCGCCCATGATCTCGCGCACGACCACGTCCGCGATCTCCTCCGGGGTCACGAACTCCATCTGCTCGCCGGTGGTGATCGCGCTGAACTCCTCCAGCGAGAAGATCCCGTTCTCGCCGGTGTCCACGAACACGCTGTGCAGGGTCTGGCCGGTGGAGCGGCCCTGGGCGGGGTCCACGGGGCGGAAGGGCCGGCCCGCGCGCAGGTCCTCGGCCTCGCCCGGGTCGTAGAGCACGATGGGCCGGCCGGCGCGCAGGATCTCGCCGTAGCCGATCCGCTTCCAGGCGATGGCGGCCGCGGGCTTGATCTCCTTGGTGATGGGCCCGCCCGGCGTGCGCGCGAGCAGGAACAGCAGCAGCGTGTGCGCGCCGGCGAGGGCGCTCTTGCTGAGCAGCACGCGCGAGGGCTTCTCCTCGGAGTGCGTGTAGGGGATGTTGAGGCCCATGCCGCCGGTGCCGGAGGTCCCGATCTTGACGTAGGCCCCGGTGCCCGCCTTGACCATGGCCTGGTAGAGCACCTGCACGTGCCGGATGATCTGCGGCACGTAGTCGGTGGCCAGCAGCATCTCCAGCGGCTCGCGCAGGTCGTCGCCCTGCTGGATGGCCTGGTAGGCCAGCCGGCTCGTCTTGTAGATGTCCTGGTAGGCGATGCCGGTCGCGGTGTTGACGCAGTCCACGATCACGTCGGGCCGCTCGCCGGTGACGAGCCGGTAGAGGAAGTACCGGGCCGCCGCCTCCTCGTCCAGGGTGTCGAGCAGGCTCTCGATCAGCCGGCCCCGCAGCGCGGGGTTGCCGTAAACCTCGCGCCGCGGGCGGTCCTTCAGGTCGGTCAGGGTGAAGATGTCGCCCCAGGCCGCCTCCAGCCGTACGCCGCCGCGCTGGCCTTCCAGCCCGGCCACCGCCTCCTCGGCCTCGTCGCGGCGCAGCGACAGGAGGATGATGCGCCGCGGCGCCTCGGGCAGCAGCCGCCGCGCCACGGCCTGTCCCACGAGGCCATACCCGCCCAGGATCAGGACGTCTCGATCCTTGATGTCCATGCGGCCGCTAGCAGTTTACCCCTGCGGCCTCTGCGTCCCTGCGGTGAAGGCCGTGCGCCTAGGCTTCCTGCTCGCGCACGAGGCCGAGGCGGCCGCTGGTCTGCACCAGCGACATCACCGCGGCGTACAGGTAGCCGCACTGGAAGAGCAGGATGAAGGGCAGGGTGCCGTAGATCTCGTTGGTGGCGGCGTAGAAGGCCATGAACGTGAAGTAGAAGCCGAGCGACAGCTCCAGGAACGGCACGTAGTTGACCTGGCCGCGGTACCGCTTCTGCTTCCACTCGTCGCCCGCGCCCTCCACGCCGTACTTCGGGGTGCGCGCGAACTCGCTGTCCACGCCGAACAGGGCCTCCAGCACCGCCTTGGTGTTGTTCACGGAGAGGCCGATGCCCATGGACAGCACGGCCGGCAGGTACTTGATCCGCGCCTTCCAGTCCGCGCCGAACACTTCCTTCTGGCTGACCAGGTAGAACGAGCAGACGCTCATGGTCGCGCCCATGAAGAGCGGCACGTCCACGATCAGCATCTCCTCCCAGCCCATGTTGTAGCGGATGACCATGGCCGGGAACATCAGCAGCGAGAGCAGGATCATCAGCGGGTAGCCGAAGTTCGCGCCGAGGTGGAAGGCGGCCTCCACCTTGATCGGCAGCGGCAGCTTCGAGGCGAAGATCGTGGGCAGGAGCTTCTTGCAGGTCTGGATCTGGCCCTTGGCCCAGCGGAACTGCTGGCTCTTGAACGCGTTCATCTCCACCGGGATCTCCGCCGGCGAGACCACGTCCTGCAGGAACACGAAGCGCCAGCCGCGCATCTGCGCGCGGTAGCTGAGGTCCAGGTCCTCGGTCAGGGTGTCGTGCTGCCAGCCGCCGGCGTCCGCGATGACCTCGCGCCGCCACACGCCCGCGGTGCCGTTGAAGTTGAAGAAGCGGCCCGCGCGGTTGCGCCCGCCGTGCTCGAGGATGAAGTGCCCGTCGAGCAGCACGGACTGCACCTGGGTCAGCAGCGAATACTCGCGGTTGACGTGCCCCCAGCGGGCCTGGACCATCCCGACCTTGGGGTCGGCGAACTGGCCGAGCGTCTTCTCCAGGATGTCGGGCGGGGCGATGAAGTCGGCGTCGAAGATCAGGATGAACTCGCCCTTGGCCTGCCGCAGGCCCGCGTCGAGCGCGCCGGCCTTGAAGCCGGTGCGGTCGGTGCGGTGCAGGAAGCTCATGTCGAAGCCCTGCTCGCGGTACTCCGCGACCGCCTTGCGCGCGATCGCCGTCGTCTCGTCGGTGGAGTCGTCGAGCACCTGGATCTCGAGCAGCTCCTTCGGGTAGCGGATGCGCGTCACCGAGGCGAGCAGCCGCTCGACCACGTACATCTCGTTGAAGAGCGGGAGCTGCACGGTCACCCGCGGCAGCCGCTCCGGCAGCGGCAGCGCCTGCGCGCGGCGGTCACGGTGCCGGAAGTAGAGGAACACCATGATGTAGCGATGGAGCCCGAAGACGGCCAGGATGACCAGGGTGAGGAAATAAAGGCCGAGTATCGCGGATTCCAGTGGGCTCATTGACCGATCGCTACCTCGTTCGCGTCACGGCGAACAAAAATCCTCTCCTCGACCCACTGCGTCGTGGGCTGGGTGGTCATCTTCCTTTGCAGGCGCAATTTCTATACTGTATCGAAGGCTGGTTTTAGTCAACGACACCCACGTGGATCCCCGAGACCTCGAAACCCTGCTCCGGTCGGTGCGCGACGGCCGTCTCAGCCCCGAAGAGGCGGCCGAGCGGCTGAAGACCCTCCCCTTCGAGAACCTCGGCTTCGCCACGGTGGACCACCACCGCGCGCTCCGCCGCGGCTTTGGCGAGGTCATCTTCGGTGCGGGCAAGACGCCCGATCAGATCGCGGCGATCGTCGAGCGGATCGCGTCCCGCGGGCAGAACGTGCTGGTCACGCGCACCACCCACGAGGTGTTCGAGCGGCTCCTGGCCGTCCGCCCGGCCGGACAGGTCCACTTCCACGACGGGGCGCGCGCCGTGACGCTGACCCAGGCGGCCCCGGAGGCCCTCGCCGGCGGGGTGGCCGTCGTCTGCGCCGGCACCTCGGACGTGCCGGTGGCGGAGGAGGCGGCGCTGACCGCCGAGTTCCACGGGGCCTCGGTCGAGCGGATCTACGACGTGGGCGTGGCCGGGCTGCACCGGCTGCTCGACCGCGCCCCGGCGATCCGGCAGGCCGCGGTCGTGATCGTGGCCGCCGGCATGGAGGGCGCGCTGCCGTCGGTGGTCGGCGGGCTGGTCGAGGCGCCCGTGATCGCGGTGCCCACCAGCATCGGCTACGGCGCGTCGTTCCAGGGGCTTGCCGCACTGCTGGCGATGCTGAACACGTGCGCGTCCGGGGTCGCCGTGGTCAACATCGACAACGGCTTCGGCGCCGGCTACCTGGCCTGCTCGATCCTCCGAACCGCGCGGGCGGTTTCTCGGCCCGCTCCTTGACAAAACCGTTGAGTCTTCTCATCTTTTAACCAGTCTTGGGCCTCCGCCCTCCGAGGTCGGCGGATCACAGGGGTGGCCGAGGCGCAGGATCCTTCATTGGTGTCCCCCATCCCTCGCATCCTGAGCGCCTTGGCGCGATACGAGAGGGGCGGAGGCGTGACGGCTCCCATCGGTGAGCCGTGGGCAGGGGTGGCGAGAAGCTGATTGAACGGCAATAGTTTCCGAACGCTCGAGTTCGACGCCGTCCAGGCGCTCGTCCTCAGCCACGCCGGCTCGGCTGCCGGCCAGGGTCGCCTCCACCGCCTGTCCCCATCCACTGACGTGGCCGAGGTCCGCCGGCGCCTCGTCCGCACCCGCGAGGCCGTGGCCCTGCTCCGCACGCTCGGGCGCCAGCCCTACCACGACCTGCCCGACGTGGCGGAGCTGCTCTCCGCCGCCCGCGTCACCGGGGTCAACCTCGAGCCGCGGCAGCTCCTCGACGTCGCCTCGTTCATCGAGGGCGGCGTGGAGATCGCGCGGGCGGTAACCCGGTCCGAGGGAGCGCCGGGCCTCGCGCAGAAGGCGTCGCTGGTGCCGGCGATGGACGACGTGGCGGGCGCCATCCGCCGCGCGATCCTGCCCTCGGGCGAGGTGTCCGACGACGCCTCGCCGCGCCTGGCGGAGATCCGCCGCACGCTGGCCCGCCTGCGCGCGCAGCTCACGGGGGTGATGGAGTCGTTCCTGCGCGGCAAGGAGGCCGAGCGCGCGCTGCAGGACAAGCTGGTCACCACCCGCAACGAGCGCTACGTGCTGATCGTGAAGGCCGAGCAGCGCGGCCAGGTGCCGGGGATCATCCACGGCTCGTCGGGCTCGGGAGCCAGCCTGTTCGTCGAGCCGTTGCCCGCGGTCGAGCTGAACAACGACATCGTCTCGCTGGGGGACGAGGAGAAGGCCGAGGTGCTGCGCATCCTGCGCGAGCTGACCTCGCGCGTGGGCGACCGCGCGCGCGACCTCTCGCTCGCGCTCGACGTGCTGGGCGAGCTCGACGAGGCCCAGGCGTTCGCGCTGGCGGCGCGCGCGATGGACGCGCACGAGCCGGAGGTCGCGGAGGGCCGGCTCGACCTCGAGCTGCTGAACGCCCGCCACCCGCTCCTCATGCCGGCCATCTGCGAGCGCATCGGCATGGCCCGGCGGGTGACGCGCGACCCGGTGCCGGTGACGATCCGCGTCGGCTTCGACGCGCCGGTGCTGGTGATCAGCGGCCCGAACACCGGGGGCAAGACCGTCGCCCTGAAGACGGTCGGCCTGTTCGCCCTGATGGCCCAGTGCGGCTTTTTCGTGCCGGCGGCTCCGGGCAGCGTGCTGCCGGTCTTCCGGCGCGTGTTCGCCGACATCGGCGACGAGCAGTCCATCGAGGCCAACCTCTCCACGTTCTCGGCGCACCTGGCCCACATCGTGGGCATGACCAGGGACCTCGAGCTGCCCGCGCTGGTGCTGCTCGACGAGGTCGGGGCGGGCACGGATCCCACCGAGGGCGGCGCGCTGGGCGTCGCGATCGTGGACCACTTCCGCGCGCGCGGCGCGATGGTGGTGGCCACCACGCACCACGGGCTGCTGAAGGCCTACGCCCAGGCCACGCCCGGCGTGGCCTCCGCCTCGTTCGGCTACGACCCCGAGACGTACGAGCCGACCTACCGCCTCGCCCTCGGCGTGGCCGGGCGCTCGATGGCGCTGGAGATGGCGGAGCGGCTCGGGCTGCCGGCGCCGGTCGTCCGCGACGCGAAGAGCCGCCTCGACCGGAAGGAGGCGCAGGCGGAGGCGCTCCTGAAGAAGCTCGAGCAGGACCAGGCCGCGCTGGCGGCCGAGCAGGAGCGCATCGCGGCCGAGCGCGCGGAGGTCGAGGCGGAGAGAGCGCGCGTGGCGGCCAGCGAGCGCGCGGTCGAGGCGAAGAAGAAGGCCGAGCTGGACGCCTTCAAGCGCGAGCTGCAGCGCCGGGTCGAGGAGGCCGCGCGCAAGGCCGCGGACGCGGTGGCCGAGGCGGTGCGGAAGGTGGAGACCGCGCCGCGCCTGACGCCCGCCACCGCGGCCAGGGCCCGCACGCAGGCGGTGGGCGCGGTGCGCGAGGCGCAGGCCCAGGCCCTCGACGTGCCGGGCGTCGAGGTGGCCCCGCCGGAGCGGCCGGCCGTGCTCGCGGTCGGCGGCCGCGTGCGGCTCAAGACGCTCGGCATCGTCGGCGAGATCCTGACCCTGCCGGAGAGGGGCGACGTCGAGGTCGCGGTCGGCGGCAAGCGCCTGCGCGTGCCGCGCGGCGAGCTGCTGGCGGTGGGCGCCCCGCCCCCGGCCGGCGCGCGCCCCCAGCCCCGCCCGTCGCCGCCGCGCGAGGCGCCCGCCGCGGCCGGCGCCTTCGAGGTCAACGTGGTCGGCCTGACCACCGACGAGGCGCTGCCCAAGGTGGACAAGGCGCTCGACCAGGCGGTGATGGCCGAGCGCACGGTCGTCCGCGTGGTCCACGGCTTCGGCTCGGGCGCCCTCCGCCGGGCGGTGGCCGAGTTGCTGCATGACCACCCCCACGTGGCATCCTTTCGCGCGGGTGGGCAGAGCGAAGGCGGGGGCGGCGTGACGGTCGTGGAGCTGAAGGAGTAGGCATGGCCTATCCCGACAGCTTCCTGGAGGAGGTGCGCCGCGGCGCGGACATCGTGCGCTACATCTCCGAGCACGTCGCGCTGCGCAAGGCGGGCAACTCCTGGAAGGGGCTGTGCCCGTTCCACCGCGAGAAGACGCCCTCGTTCAACGTGCGCCAGGAGCCGGCGGTCTTCCACTGCTTCGGCTGCGGCGCGGGCGGCGACGTGTT
This sequence comes from Vicinamibacteria bacterium, assembly GCA_036556645.1. GTDB lineage: Bacteria > Acidobacteriota > Vicinamibacteria > Fen-336 > Fen-336 > DATKEG01. The sequence continues at coordinate 6,433 of DATBIZ010000613.1, forward strand.
CAAGTTCGCGATGCTGCACGAGCGGGTCACCTTCCCCGAGGCCATCGAGCTGGTGGCGCGCCGCTTCGGCGTGCCGATCCCGGAGACGCGCTCGTTCGACGCGGGCCCCGACCGCAAGCAGAAGGACGAGCTGTTCGCGCTGCTGGAGGCCGCGGCGCAGCACTTCACGCGCAACCTGTGGACCGCACCGGGGACCAAGGCGCGCGAGTACCTGCTCGGCCGCGGCTTCAAGAAGGAGACGCTGGAGAGGATCCGCGCCGGCGCCGCGCCGGACGCCTGGACGAACCTGTGCGACGCGCTGCGCCCGAAGCACCCCCTCGAGTCGCTGAAGACGGCCGGCCTCGCGCGCGAGAAGGAGGGGCGCGGCAGCCACTACGACTGGTTCCGCAACCGCGCGGTGTTCCCGATCCTCGGCGAGACCGGCAAGGTGATCGCCTTCGGCGGGCGCGCGCTCGACCCCAGCGACCCCGCCAAGTACATGAACTCGCCGGAGAGCCCGGTCTACCAGAAGAGCCGCACGCTCTACGGGTTCTCCTGGGCCAAGGACCCGATCCGCACCGGCGGCCACGCCCTCCTGATGGAGGGCTACCTCGACGTCGCGCGCTGCCTCGAGTCCGGCATCGGCGAGGCGGTGGCCACCTGCGGCACCTCGCTGACCGCGGGCCACGCCCGGCTCCTCCGCCGCTTCACGGACAAGGTGGTGGTGAACTTCGACCAGGACGCGGCCGGGATCAAGGCCGCGCGCAAGAGCGTCGAGGTGCTGCTCGAGGAGGGGTTGAAGGTCCACATCGTGGAGCTGCCGGAAGGGCACGACCCCGACTCGTTCCTGAAGGCGGAAGGCGCCGCCGCCTACCGCCAGCGCATCGCCGAGGCGCCCGACTTCATGGAGTGGCTCGTGCGCCGCGCCTCGGTGGAGAACGACCTCGGCTCTCCGGCCGGGAAGGCCGAGTACCTGTCGGCGCTGCTGCCCGCGCTGATGCGGATCGAGAACGCGGTGGAACGTTCGGCCTGGCTCAGCCGCGTGTCCGAGCGCGGCGGCCTCGACGAGCGCGCCGCGCGCGAGGAGCTGCGCCGCGCCATCGCCGGCGTGCGCGGGCCCGCGCCGGCGTCGCCGGCCGCTCCCGCGCCGCCCCCGCCGAAGCCGGAGCTGGCGCTGATTCCCGCCGAGAAGTGGCTGCTCACCCTGGTCCTCCAGGGGGTGGAGGGCGTGGGCGCGGCGCTGTGCGAGCTGCAGGACGGCGAGATCGACGGGCTGCGCACCGGCGCCGCGCTGCGCGAGGCGCGGCGGCTGGCGGCCGAGGGCCGCGTGGTCACCGCCGACGCGCTGGCGGCCGCGGTGAGCGAGGACGACAGCCGGCTCCTGCGCGAGCTGGCCGTCCAGCCCCCGCCCACCGAGGCGGTCCCCTCGGAGTGCGTCAAGGAGCTGAAGCGCCGCCCGCTGCGGGCGCGCATGGCCGAGATCCAGCGCGAGCTGCCGCGGGCGCAGGGACCCGCGCAGGAGGCGCTGCTGGCGGAGAAGTCGTTGCTGGCGAGACAGATGGCGTCGTGGTGAGACGTAACGCGCAAGGACGGCCGGCCGTCCAACCCACTGCGGCGCCGCTGCCGGCGCCGAGCGAAAGGATGTAGCGCGCATGGCGTTGTCGATCGAGGAAAAGTACGACGAGGTCCGACAGCTCATCACGATGGGCAAGGAGAAGGGTTACCTCCTCTACGAGGAGGTCAACGACATGCTCCCCGGCGAGATCAGCTCCTCGGACGAGCTGGACGACATCTTCTCCATGTTCGGCTCGATGGGCATCGAGGTCGTCGACTCGGAGCAGAAGTTCCGCGAGGCCAAGGACGGCGAGGAGGGCGCGGAGCTGGACCTCACGCCCGGCACGCTCGACAAGACCAACGACCCCGTGCGCATGTACCTGCGCGAGATGGGCACGGTGCCCCTGCTCACGCGCGAGGGCGAGGTGGAGATCGCCAAGCGCATCGAGCGCGGCAAGAAGGCGGTGATGAAGGTCATCACCCGCACGCCCATGGCCGCGCAGGAGGTGGCCCGCCTGGCCGAGCGCCTGCAGAACGGCGACATCGGGGTGCGCGACCTGGTGGTGTTCGTCGAGGAGGAGGTCACCGAGGACAAGCTCGAGAACAAGAAGAAGGAGACGCTGAAGCTCGCCGGCAAGGTGGCGGAGGCCCACCGCGACTACCTGGCCTACCGCAAGAAGTTCGCGGAGTACGGCAAGCGTTCGCCGCGCTACAACAAGGCGCGCTGGAAGCTCGGCCGGCTGCGGATCAGGGTCTCGCAGGCGATCCGCGGCCTCGAGTACGCGGAGCCGGTCAAGCGCCGCATGGTCGAGAAGGTGCGCGAGGCGGTGGACCGCATCCGGGACGCGGACGCCCACCTGGGCAAGCTGGAGCCGAAGCTGAAGGCGAAGGTCTCCGACGAGTACAAGCAGCAGGTCCGCAAGCAGATCCGCGAGCAGCGCGACCTCGTGCGCGCGATCGAGGAGGAGTTCGACACCCGCGCCGACGAGCTCAAGCGCACGCTGGTCACGGTGGTGGAGGGCGAACGGCAGGCCGAGCAGGCCAAGAAAGAGCTGGTGGAGGCCAACCTGCGCCTGGTGGTCTCGATCGCGAAGAAGTACACCAACCGCGGCCTGCAGTTCCTGGACCTGATCCAGGAGGGCAACATCGGCCTGATGAAGGCGGTGGACAAGTTCGAGTACAAGCGCGGCTACAAGTTCTCCACCTACGCCACCTGGTGGATCCGCCAGGCCATCACGCGCGCCATCGCCGACCAGGCGCGCACCATCCGCATCCCGGTGCACATGATCGAGACGATCAACAAGCTGATCCGCACCTCGCGCGCGCTGGTGCAGGAGCTGGGCCGCGAGCCCACCTCGGAAGAGATCGCGAAGCGGATGGACATTCCGGTCTCGAAGGTGCGCAAGGTCCTCAAGATCGCGCAGGAGCCGATCTCCCTGGAGACCCCCATCGGCGAGGAGGAGGATTCGCATCTGGGGGACTTCATCGAGGACCGCAACGTGGTCTCCCCCGCCGAGGCGGTGATCAACATCAACCTGAAGGACCAGACCGAAGCGCTGCTCAAGACGCTGACGCCCCGCGAGGAGAAGGTGATCAAGATGCGCTTCGGGCTGGGCGACGGCTCGGAGCACACGCTGGAGGAAGTGGGCCAGAGCTTCGCGGTCACCCGCGAGCGGATCCGGCAGATCGAGGCCAAGGCGCTGCGCAAGCTGCGGCACCCGTCGCGGAGCCGGAAGCTGAAGGCGTTCCTGGAGGGAAGCCGGATCTAGCGGCCACCGGCCGGCGCGCGCGTTGCGCCGGGCACGACCCGAACAAAGCGGCCGCAGCGGGCCCTCTCCGCTGCGGCCGTCGTGTTTTCACGACCCGGCCGGCGTCGAGCGGCGGGGCGTTCATCCGTCCACGGAGGTGCGGTCATGCCAGCCACGCACGGCCAACTGACGACCCCGGACCGCGTCCGCCTGTCGTACGAGACGGTCGGCGACGGCCGGCAGACCGTCTTCGTCCCCAACGGGTTCTACCTCCGCGACGACTTCCAGAGCCTGGCGCGCAGGCGCCGCCTCGTCTTCTACGACCCGCGCAACCGCGGCCGTTCGGAGACGGTCGCGGAGCCCGCGAAGCTCCAGCGCGGCATCCTCAACGACGTGGACGACCTCGAGGCGCTTCGCCGGCACGTCGGCGCCCGCAAGATCGCGCTGATCGGCCATTCGTACATGGGCCTGGGCGTGGTCCTGTACGCGAGGTCGCATCCGGCGCACGTCGAGCGGATCGTGCAGATCGGCGCGATGCCGCCCGACCACACGAAGCAGTACCCGCCCGAGCTGATGGCGGTGGACGACACGGCGCGGAGCGTGTTCGCGAAGCTGGGCGAGCTGCAGAAGGAGCGCGGCGCCTACGACCGCCGCGACTTCTGCCGGCGGTTCTGGTCGGTGCTGGCCGCGCTCTACGTGGCCGATCCCGCCGACGCGGGCCGCATCACGTGGGGCCACTGCGACCTGGCGAACGAGCGGGACTTCCTCGCTTACTGGACGGCGCACCTGTTTCCGTCGCTCCGCGCGCTCGCGCTGACCCGCGGCACGCTCGCGCGCGTGACGGTGCCGGTCCTGACCATCCACGGGCGCCAGGACCGCAGCGCGCCCTACGGCGGCGCGCTGGATTGGACCGCGCTCCTGCCCAGCGCGCGGCTGCTGACCGTCGAAGACGCCGGCCACGCGCCCTGGATCGAGCAGCCGGCGAAGGTCTTCCGCGCGATCGACGCCTTCCTGGCCGGCCGCTGGCCGGTTCGATGACTCGCTCTGGAAGGAGTGAACTCGAGTGCCAGGCCCTCAGGGCAAGGACTCGAGCCGCTGCAGCGCCGGCTCGTAGAACGCCTCGCCCGTGGACGCGACGATCTGCAGCGCCTCGTGCACCAGCGCGCGTCCCTCGGCGCTCGCGCCGGCCGCCCGGTGCGCCTCGGCGAGCAGGCCCAGCATCAGCGGCCGGAACTGGCGCGAGCCGGTGGCCTCCGCGCCGGCCAGCCCCTCGCGCATCCGGGCGATGCCGGCCGCGGGCTCGCCCTGCATGGCCACCGCCCACCCGGCGATCGTGGACGACCAGGCGAGCAGCAGCCGCAGCCCCTGCTCGCGCGCGATCGCCGCCGCCGCTTCCGCGTGCACGCGCGCTTGCGCCGCGTCGCCGCACAGGTGGTCCGCCATCGCGGCGAAGAAGAGGGCCAGGCCCACCGAGAACGGGTGCTCGAGAGAGCGGGCGAGCGCGACGGCGTCCGCGCCGGCCCGCGCGGACTCGTCGGGCCGGCCCAGCAGCGCGAGGGCACAGCCGCGGAACGAGCGCGCGCACACGCCGGCATCGTGGCCGCCGAACGTTTCCGCCATCGGACCGTGGCGCTCCGCGTCGTAGAGCGCGATCCCGCGCAGGGTGGAGGCGTCCGCGGCGGCGAGGTCGCCCCGCGTGAAGGCGGTCGCCCATCCGGCGTGGCAGGCCTGCAGGAGAAGGCCCGGCTCGGCGCTCGCCTCGGCGATCCCCAGCAGGCGCTCGGACAGGTCGCGCGCCGCGGCGTGCTCGGCGCGGCCCCAGTGGTACAGCCAGGCCCCCCACAGCGCGGCGAAGGCCCGGGCGGCGTCCCCGACGCGCTCCGCCAGCGCGCGCGCGCGGGCATAGGCCTGTGCCACGCCGCCGGCAGACCAGCCGCCGGTGGCCATGAGCTGCCCGCCGAGCAGGATCTGCAGCGCCGCCTCCTCGGCATCGCGCGCCGGTCCTCCCGGGGCCGCCTCGAGCCGAGCCAGCCCGAGGCGCACGTGGCCCAGCGCCTCCACGTACGCCCCGCGGCGCGAGGCGGCCGTCGCCGCCTGCCGGAGGAACGCCGCGGCCCGCAGCGGCTCGCGGCCGCGATCGAAGTGCATCGCCAGCTCGGCGGCGATCTCGTGCGCGCGCTCCGCGTAGCCCGTTTCCTCGCGCTCGCCCACCGCACGGTGCAGCTCGGCGCGGGTCGCGGGCGCGAGGCGCTCGTAGGCGACCTCGCGATACAGCGCGTGCAGGAAGGCGAACCGCGCGGACACGGTGCCGTCGGGCCAGGCGGCCGATCCCGCCGGGCGCACCAGGCGTTCGCGCCGCGCCAGCTCGCCCAGGACCGTCTCCGCCTGCGCGGTGCGGATGCCGGCGCCGGCGGCGACCGCGGCCGCGGCGAACTCCACGCCGGCCACGCTGGCCACGTCGATCACGCGCCGGGCCTCGTCCGGCAGCCGGTCGAGCTGCCGCTCGATCAGGCGGCGCACGTCGTCCGGGATCGTGAGCCCGGCCTCGGCGGCCTCGTCCACGTGCCACGCCCCGCCGCGCTCGACGAGCAGGCCGCGCGCCTGCAGGTCGGCGAGCACCGCGCCCACGAAGAGCGGGTTGCCCTCGGTGTGACGGTGCACGGCGGCGGCCAGGCGCCGCAGGGCCGTCTCGGCGGAAGGCGCCGGCGGGTGGCGCGCGGCCACCAGCGCGGCCACGGCGGCGGCGCCCAGCCGGACCAGCTCGATCTCGATCGCGCGCCGCTGCAGCCGCAGCTCGTGCGCCACGTCGGCGACGCTGCGGCCGGCTGCGGGCGCCGGCCGGTAAGTCCCGAGCAGCATCACCGGCGCGCTCTCCGGGCGGCGCGAGAACGAGGCGATCCAGTCCAGCGTCGAGAGGTCGGCCCAGTGCAGGTCCTCGAGCAACACGACCAGCGGGGCGCCGCGCGCGATCGCCTCCAGCGCGTCGGTCAGCTCGCGCAGCATCCGCTCGGGCGTGATGCCGGCGGCCCGGCGCTGCAGCACCGCGAGCTGCGACGGGCTGGCCAGCGACGGGAGCTGGGCCAG
>DATBIZ010000614.1:0-6907 GCA_036556645.1 Vicinamibacteria bacterium
GAGCGGGCCGCCGGCTACCAGGTGCCGGAAGAGGAGCTGGAGGAGTTCTACCGCAAGCGCAGCCTGCTCAAGCGCAGCGTGCTGCCCGAGGACATCGCCGAGGCGGTCCTCTTCTTCGCCACCGACCGCTCCGCCAAGTCCACCGGCAACATCGTGAACGTGGACGCGGGCAACGCGGCGGCCTTCACCCGGTAGCCCATATGGCCTTCCGCGTCTCTCCGGACTTCGTGGCCGAGCACAACGCGCGCGGGCGCGCCGCCGTGCAGGAGGATTTCGAGCACCTCGAGCGTGTCCTGCGTCGCCGCGGCGTGGAGATCGAGCGGCTGGTCGAGCGCGCGCAGGCCTTCCGCGTCGCGGTGCCCTCCTGGGGGCTCGGCACCGGCGGCACGCGCTTCGCGCGGTTCCCCGGGCCCGGCGAGCCGCGCGACCTCTACGAGAAGCTGGAGGACGCGGGCGTCGTGCAGCAGCTCGTCCGGGTGACGCCCGCGGTGTCGCTGCACATCCCCTGGGACACGCCGGACGACCCCGCCGCGGTGAAGGCGTTCGCGGCGGAGCGCGGCCTTTCCTTCGACGCGATGAACTCCAACACGTTCGAGGACCAGGAGGGCCAGGAGCGCTCGTACAAGTTCGGCTCGCTGACCCACGTGGACGAGGCGGTGCGCCGGCAGGCGATCGAGCACAACCTGGATTGCCTGCGCATCGGGCAGGCGCTCGGCTCGCGCGCCCACACCGTGTGGATCGGCGACGGCGGCAACTTCCCCGGCCAGGTCCATTTCCGGCGCGCGCTCGAGCGCTACCTGGAGAGCCTGCGCGCGATCTACGCCGCGCTGCCGGACGGGTGGCGCCTGTTCATCGAGCACAAGCTCTACGAGCCGGCGTTCTACTCGACCGTGCTCAACGACTGGGGTACGAGCTACTGGGTCGTCTCGCAGCTCGGCCCGCGCGCGTTCTCGCTGGTGGACCTCGGGCACCACGCGCCCAACGTCAACATCGAGATGATCGTGGCCCGGCTGATCCAGTTCGGGAAGCTGGCGGGTTTCCACTTCAACGACAGCAAGTACGGCGACGACGACCTCGACGCCGGCTCCATCAAGCCGTTCCAGGTGTTCCTGATCTTCAACGAGCTGGTGGACGCCGAGCAGGAGAGGGTGGCCGGCTTCGACCCCGCCTACATGCTCGACCAGTCGCACAACGTGACCGATCCGGCGGAGTCGCTGATGGCGAGCGCGTGCGAGCTGGTGCGCGCCTACGTGCAGGCGCACCTGGTGGACCGCGAGGAGCTCACGGCGCACCAGGAGGGCAACGACGCGCTGATGGCCCTCGGCACGCTCAAGCAGGCGTTCCGCACCGACGTCTCCCCGATCCTGGCCGTCGCGCGCGAGCGCGCGGGCGGCGCGCTCGACCCGGTGGCCGCGTTCCGGGCCAGCGGCTACCGCCGGCACAAGGACGCGGAGCGGCCTTCGCGCCGGCGCAGCGGTGGCGGAATCGTCTAGGGGTATGCCGCGCGCTACGCCCCGCGCGCAGCTTCGTCGATCGCGCCGCGGGGGATGAACCGCCGCGGCCGCGCCGTGAAACGCTCCCCTTCGCGCGCCGGACGCTCGATCAGCGCCCGTGGCGCGCTGCGCGTCGCCATCGATCTCGGCGCGGGCAGCGGGCGGGCGATGCTCGGCCGTCTCGCCGCGCCCGGCTTCTTCCTGCGCGAGGTCCACCGCTTCCGCTACGAGCCGCGCCCGCACCAGGGCCACCTGCGCTGGGACTTCGGCCTGATCCGGGACGGCGTCCGGCAGGGCCTGGCCGCCGCCGCGGCGGCCGCGCGCGAGATGGGCCAGCCGGTGCGGAGCCTGGGCGTGGACTCCTGGGCCGTGGACTACGCCCTCTTCGACGGCGCCCTTCGCCTGCTCGAGGACCCGATCTGCTACCGCGACGCGCGCGCCGAGGTGATGGAGGACGTGTTCCGGGTCGTGCCGCGCGACGAGCTCTTCGCCCGCACCGGCATCCAGTTCCTGCCCTTCAACACCGTGTTCCAGCTCTTCGCGCGCGCCCGCGAGGGCCTGCCCGCCTCGGCGGCGCGCCTGCTGATGATCCCGGACGCGGTGCACCTGGACCTGACCGGCATCGCCGCCGGCGAGCGCACCAACGCCTCCACGACCCAGCTTCTCGGCGCCGTCAGCGGCGAGTGGGACGGCGCGCTGTTCGAGCGGCTCGGGCTCCCGATCGGCCTGATGCCCCGCCTGAACCCGGCGGGGACCGCGCTGGGCCCGCTCGCCCCCGCTCTGGCCTCGAGCGTCGGTCTTCCCGACGCGGTGGTGATCGCTCCCGCGACCCACGACACCGGCAGCGCGGTCGCGGGCACGCCGCTGCGCCCGGGCTGGGCCTACATCTCGTCGGGCACGTGGTCGCTGGTGGGCGTCGAGCTCCCGGCGCCGCTCGTGAACGCCGCGGTCGCCGCGGCCAACTTCACCAACGAGGCCGGCGCGTTCGGGACCACGCGCTTCCTGAAGAACGTGGCGGGCCTCTGGATCCTCGAGTGCTGCCGCAAGGAGTGGCCGGCCCGGCCGTACGAGCAGCTGCTGGCGGAGGTGGCGCGGGCGCCCGGCGTGGCCGGCCGCATCGATCCGGACCACCCGCGCTTCTTCAATCCCCCGAGCATGGTCCGCGAGGTGAAGGGCGCGCTGGCCGAGGCCGGCCACCCCGTGCCCGAAGATCCGGCGGCGCTGGCCAGGGTGATCCTCGACTCGCTGGCCGCCCGGTACGCGGAGGTCGTCCGCACGATCGAGACGCTCACCGCCCGCCGCGTCGAAGGGCTCCACGTCGTCGGCGGAGGCTCGCAGAACGCGTACCTGAACCAGGCCACCGCGGACGCGTCGGGACGGCCCGTGCTGGCCGGCCCCGTCGAGGCGACCGCGGCCGGCAACCTGGCCGTGCAGGCGGTCGCGGACGGCGAGCTTGCGTCGTTGGCGGCGGCGCGCGAACTGCTCGCGGGGGCGTCCGAGATGAGGCGCTACGCGCCGCGGCCCGCCGCCGGGCGGCGGCCCGGCGGCGCCTGACCGCCGGCGATCGCCGAACCCGGCCCGGGCCGAGCTCGACGCTCCCTCACGGCCTCAGTCCGCCACCTCGACGATCATCTCGATCTCGACCGTGATGTCGCCCGGCAGCGAGCCCATCCCCACCGCGGAGCGCGCGTGGCGGCCGCGGTCGCCGAAGACCTCCACCATCAGGTCCGAGAAGCCGTTGACGACCTTCGGGTGGTCGGCGAACTCGGGCGTGGCGTTCACCATGCCCAGGACCTTCACCACGCGCCGGACCTTCCGGAGGTCCCCGATCTCCTGCTTGAGCGAGCTGAGCAGGCACAGGCCCACCCGCCGCGCGGACGCGTACGCGGTCTCGAGCGTGACGCCGGCGCCCGCCTTGCCGGTCTGGGCGTTCGAGCACTCGCCGTGGCCGGCGAGGAACACGAGGTTCCCGGTCCGCACCGCCCGCACGTAGTTGGCCACCGGCCTGGCGGGCTCGGGCAGCGTGAGCCCCAGCGCCTTCAGCTTCGCCTCGGGATCCTGGCCGGTCTGGGCGAGCACGCCACCCCCCGGAACGGTCGCCAGCGCGATCAAGGTCCCCACCCGCGCGATGCGCCTCATCGAGCGTTCTCCTCCCGGTTGCCGCGCTACGAGGCTTGTCGCGCCCGCCGCGGCCGGCGCGCCGGCCGCGCCTCGGGCGCCGCCGAGGGCTCCGTGGCGTCCGCGCCCGCGAAGCTCTCCAGCACCAGCGCCGGCGGCTCGTCCTCGACCAGGTACTCGAACTCCTGGCGGAACTCCTCGGGCCCCAGCCGGCAGGTGGCGGCCAGCCGGGCCACCTCGTGCGGGTCCTGGAAGTCGTCCCTCCGCAGCCGGATCATGTAGCGGCGCGCGATCGCGTAGCGGGTCGAGTGCACGTCCACCATGCGCACCTTGGTGCGCCCGGTCTCCGAGTCGAGCAGGGCCTTGAACGGGATCGGCACGAAGTGCCCGCCCTCGAGCGAGACCATCACCGCGTTCCCGCCGCTGAAGAGGTGCTTGGCCGCGCAGTAGCCGAGGTCGCGCGTGTACTCCATGTCGAGCGGGATGGGGTCCGCGCAGCGCAGCTCGTAGCCGATGTTCTTGGCCACGATCGTGGTCTTGATGCCGATGCCCTTGAGCCGCTCGCGCACCTGCTCCTTGAGCAGCTCGCCCAGGTTCACCTCGTCGATGCGGAGGTGGCCGTGCGCGTCGCGCTCCACGTGCTCGACCTTGGCCAGGTCCTGCGGGTCGATGCGCAGCACCAGCCCTTCCGCGATCACCGCCACCCCGTCGCGCCGGCCGTAGCTGAGGCGCTTGACGATCGAGCCCGCCAGCGTGTCCACGAAGGGCTTGAGCCGCACCTTCTTGCCGGAGAACTCCTCGGGGATCAGCGTGATGGTGGCGCCCGCCGCCTTGCCGATGCCGAGGGCGAGGTGGCCGGCCTTGCGGCCCATCGCGATCACGAAGTACCAGCGCGAGGTGGTCTTCGCGTCCACCATCAGGTTCTTGACGATGTCCACCCCGATGTGCCGCGCGGTCTGGAACCCGAAGGTGTCCACGTGCGGGGGCAGGTCGAGGTCGTTGTCGATCGTCTTGGGCACGTGCACCACGCGGAGCCGTCCCGCCGCGCGCTCCTCCAGCTTCATGGCCGAATACGCGGTGTCGTCGCCGCCGATGGTGATGAGCTGGGTGACGCCCAGCCGCAGCAGCGAGAGCAGCGCGTTCTCCAGGTGATCCGGGTTGTTGGTGGGGTTGGCGCGCGAGATGCCGATGTAGGACCCGCCGCGGAAGTGGATGCGGCTCACGTCCTCGATCCCCAGCGGCGTCACGTGGTCGATGTCGCCCTGCATGATCCACTCGAAGCCGTCGCGTATGCCGAGCACCTCGATGCCCTGCACGCGCGCCCGGATGGTGGCGGCGCCGATCACGCTGTTGATGCCGGGCGCCGGACCCCCGCCCACCAGGATCGCCAGCTTCTGTTGCATCCTCCCCACTCCCTCCATCGAGCAGGCAATGATGCCCGACCCGGCGTCAAAAATCGAACTGGTCCACGTTTTCGCGGGTAAACGTGAAGGGCGTGCCGAGCAGGACGTTGTCCCCGCGCACCTCCACCCGTCCCAGGCGCCCGGCCTCGAGGGCCGGCTGGCCGGGGGTGAGCGCCCCGGTGGCCAGCGCGTGCGCGGCGCGGATGGTCAGGTAGCCGAGGTCCATCGTGTTCCAGAGCACGATGGACTCCACCACGCCGTCGTGGATGTAGGGCTTGCAGGCGTTGGGCAGGCCGAGGCCGGTCACCTTCACGTCGGTCCGGCCCGACTGCTTCACGGCCTCCGCCGCCCCGGGCACGGCCGGAGACGCGATCGCCATCACCAGCTTCACGTCCGGGTGGACCTTGAGCAGGGTCTGCGTCTCGTTGAAGGCGCGCTGGCGGTCGTCGTCGCTCGGCCGCACGTCCACGAGCGTGATGCGCGGGTAACGCTCGGCCAGCCGCGCGCGGATGTGCTTGATCCACTCGTTCTGGTTGGCCGCGGTGAGCGAGGCGGTGACGACCGCGAACCGGCCCTCCTCGCCCATCAGCTTGGCCGCCCGGTCCATCAGCGCGTGCGCGATGCCCTCCGGGGTGGCCTGGTTCACGAACACGTCGCGCGCGTCGGTCTCCGCGTCCGCGTCGAAGGTGACGACCTTGATCCCCTTCTCCCGCGCGCGGCGCAGCGCGGTCGAGATGGCCTCCTTGTTCTCGACGCTCACCGCCAGCACGTCCACCCCGCGCGTGATCCAGCCCTCCACCACCTCGTTCTGCTTCGCGGGGTCCGTCTCGGTCGGCCCGTCCCAGAGCAGGCGCACGCCCAGCTCCTTCGCGGCCTCCTCGGCGCCCTTGCGGCAGCTCAGGAAGTAGGGGTTGCCCTTGTTCTTGGGCATCATGGCCACCGTCATTCCGGAGTCGCCCTGGCGACCGCCGCCGCAGCCGGCGAGGGCCAGGGCCACCAGGAGGAGCACGGACAACCGTCCACTCATGCGGTCCTTTCTCGGGCCAGCCACCCGCGCGCGAGTCTGGCGCGCGAAGCGGAGCGTCTCCTTGCGCGGCCGCCACGGTTCATCCGCGGCGGCGCGATCACGACGAAGAGCGCGCAGCGTAGCGCGCCACATTTGACATGACCATGGCGCCGATCAGCAAGGTGCCCGTGAGCACGCCCGCCAGCTCGGTCGGAAGGTCGGCGAGGCGCAAGCCGTTCTGGAGCACCGCGAGCGCCGCCACCCCGAGCAGCGTCCCGTGCACGGTGCCGCGGCCGCCGAAGATCGAGGTGCCGCCGAGCACGACCGCGGTGATCGCGGTCAGCTCGTAGCCGGTGCCGGCGTCGGCCTTCGCCTGGCCGAGGTACGCGACGTAGACGAGCGCGGCGCCGGCCGCGGCCAACCCGGAGAGCACGTAGACCAGCGCGAGCCGGCGCGCCACGGGCACCCCCGCGTGGCGCGCACCCTCGGCCGAGAAGCCGATCGCGTACAGCGCGCGGCCGATCACCGACCGGTGGAGCAGCACGCCGAACAGCACGCCCGCTGCCGCGAGCACGACCGCCTGTGTCGGCAGCCACCCGAGCACGCGGCCCTGGCCGAGGGTCAGGAACCCCGCCGGAAAGCCGGTGTAGTTCTCCACGCCGGCGGTCAGCCCCTCGGCCAGGCCGCGGAAGAGCGAGAACGTACCGAGGGTCACGATCAGAGGCGGCAGGCGCAGCGCCCCGATTAGCAGCCCGTTCAGCGCGCCGCCGCCGGCGCCGACCGCGAGCGCGAGGAGCGCGGCCGCCCCGATCGGCAGGCCCTGGTCGCGCCACAGCTCGCCGAGCGCGACCGCCGACAGGGCCAGCAGCGACCCGACCGAGAGGTCG
>DATBIZ010000615.1:0-2907 GCA_036556645.1 Vicinamibacteria bacterium
CGCGACGACGCGATCGCGATCCGCACCATGGCCTACTTCGCGCTCAGCTTCGACCACCGGATCGTGGACGGCGCGGACGCGGACCGCTTCATGGGCCACCTCAAGCACACGCTGCAGGAGTTCGACGAGAACGCGCTGTGACCACCTCCGCCCCCGCGGCCGCCGAGGCCGCGCGCCGCCTCGTCGTGCGCCGCCTCGGCCGCGTCGCCTATGAGCGCGGGCTGGAGCTGCAGGCGGACCTGGTGGCGCGGCGGCAGCGCGGCGAGGTGCCCGACACGCTGCTCCTGCTCGAGCACGATCCCGTGTTCACGATGGGGCGCAACGCGCGGGCCGAGCACCTGCTCCTCCCCGCCGACGCGCTGCGGGCGCGCGGCTTCGGGGTGTACGAGACCGGCCGGGGCGGCGACGTGACCTACCACGGGCCGGGCCAGGCGGTCGGCTACCCGGTCTTGTGGCTCGAACCGGGGCGGCAGGACGTCCACCGCTACGTGCGCGACCTCGAGGAGGTGATGATCCGCGCCTGCGCCGACGCGGGCGTGGCCGCCGCGCGCATCGCGGGCAAGACCGGCGTCTGGGCCGGCCGCGAGAAGGTCGGCGCGATCGGGGTGCGGATCGCGCGCTGGGTGACCTCGCACGGCTTGGCGCTGAACGTGGGCAACGACCTCGCGCCGTTCGACCTGATCGTGCCCTGCGGCATCCGCGACCACGGCGTGACCAGCCTGGAGCGCCTGCTCGGACGGCCCGTGGCCCTCGGCTGGGTGATGGACCGCCTGGCCCATCATGTGGCCGCGGTGTTCGGGCGCTCCGCGGTCGCCGCGTGAGCGCGCCGCCGGAACGTTTCCAGCCCTACGTCGCGGCGACCGAGGCGCCGCCGGAGTTCACGCCGAAGGCGCTGGTCGCCGGCGTCCTGTTCGGCATCGTCTTCGGCGCGGCCAACGCCTACCTCGGGCTGCGCGCCGGCCTGACCATCTCGACCTCGATCCCGATCGCGGTGATCACGGTGGCGGCCTTCCGGGCGCTGGCCGCCGCCGGCCGCGGCGGCACGATCCTCGAGGCGAACATGTCGCAGACGATCGGGTCCGCCTCGAGCTCGGTGGCCAGCGGCGTGATCTTCACCCTGCCCGCCCTCTTCCTGTGGGGGCTCGACCCGACCCTCGTGCAGATGACGCTGCTCGCGATCACGGGAGGCGTGCTCGGCACGCTGTTCATGATCCCGCTGCGGCCGTTCCTGATCGAGCGCGAGCACGGCCGCCTGCCCTATCCCGAGGGCACGGCGTGCGCGCAGGTGCTGCTGGCCAGCGACCGCGGCGGCAGCCAGTCGCGCAACGTCTTCCTGGGCCTGTTCGCGGGCGGGGCGCTCAAGGCCGCCACCGGCTGGGCGCGCGTGGTGCCCGAGGACGTGGAGACGGCGGTGCCGGGGCTGCCCAAGGGCCAGCTCGCCTCCGAGGTCTCCGCCGCGCTGTTCGGCGTCGGCTACATCCTCGGACCGCGCATCGCGACGGTGATGGTCGCGGGCGGCCTGCTGTCGTCGCTGGTGATCATCCCCGCCCTGGCGGTGTGGGGCGCCGACCGCGCGACGCCGCTCTTCCCCGAGACCGTGAAGACGATCGCGGCGATGTCGCCCGGCGAGCTGTGGAGCCGCTACGTGCGCTACATCGGCGCGGGCGCGGTGGCCACCGCCGGCTTCATCACGCTCGCGCGCAGCTTCCCCACCATGCTGGCCAGCTTCCGCGTCGGAGCGGCCCAGCTCCGGCAGCGGCTGGCGCGCGAGGAGGCGGCACGGCCGCCGCGCACCGCGCACGACCTGCCGTTCACGGTGATCCTCGTCGGCGTGGCCGTGCTCGCGGTGCTGATGGCGGCGGTGCCGAACCTCTTCCCCACGCTTCCCGGCCTCTTCGCCCGCACGGTCGCCGCGGTGATGGTGGTGATCGCGGCCTTCTTCTTCGTGACGGTGTCGTCGCGGATCGTCGGGCTGGTCGGGGTCACGTCCAACCCGACCAGCGGCATGACGATCGCCACCCTGCTCGCGACCTCGTCGGTGTTCCTGCTGCTGGGCTGGACCGGCGACGTGGGCAAGGTGGGCGCGCTCACCGTCGGCTGCGTGGTCGCGGTGGCCGCCTCCATCGCGGGCGACATGTCGCAGGACCTGAAGACCGGGTACCTGCTCGGCGCCACGCCGCGCCGGCAGCAGGTCGGGCAGATGCTCGGCGTGCTCACCTCGGCCGCCTTCGTGTGCCTGACCGTCCTGCTGCTCGACCGCGTGTGGGGCTTCGGCACGCGCGAGCTGCCCGCCCCGCAGGCCACGCTGATGAAGCTGGTGATCGAGGGCGTGCTGGACCGCTCGCTGCCGTGGGCGCTGGTCGGCCTGGGAGCGCTGCTGGCGGTGGCGGCCGAGATCGTGCGCGTGCCCAGCCTCGCCTTCGCGGTGGGCGTCTACCTCCCGGTCAGCACGATGGTGCCGGTCTTCCTGGGCGGCCTGCTGCGCTACGCGGCGGAGAGGCGCGCGCCCTCGGCCGAGGCCGCGGCCGCGCGGCGCGAGCAGGGGACGCTGTTCGGGTCGGGCCTGGTCGGCGGCGAAGGGCTGATCGGCGTGGGCATCGCGGCCGCCGCCTTCGCGGCCGGCGGCGCGCCGGCCGGCCTCGGCCCCGAGTGGAGCGGCGCGGCGGCGCCCTGGCTGGCGCTCGCGCTCTTCGCCGCTCTGGCCTGGCTGTTCTGGCGGCGCGCGGCTATCTAGCGTCCTCTCGGGCGGATCTGGACCCGCCTGGCTACCGCCGCCGCTGCGCGCGGCCCCTAGCGCAGCTCGCTCCGCCGCACCTTCAGCGTGAAGGTGACCGCGCCCAGGCGCTTGGCGCCGTCGGCCATGGGCACGCTGACCTGCACCGCGTAGACGCCGGTGCTGGTGTCGAG
>DATBIZ010000616.1:0-7828 GCA_036556645.1 Vicinamibacteria bacterium
CGTTCCTTCCCGGACGTCTACGCGGAGGGCATCAGCTTCCCGGCGGTCAAGCTCGAGATGGAGTTCGTCTCGCCGGTGCGTTACGGCGACTCCGTGGACGTCGCGGTCGCGATCGAGCGCCTCGGGCGCTCGTCGGTGCAGGTCCGCTACGAGGGCAGCGTGAAGGGCCGCCCGGTCTTCCACGCGCGCAACACCGTGGTCGTCGTGGACATGAAGACCTTCCGCCCGGTGCCCCTGCCGGACTGGCTGCGCGAGCGCTTCGAGGCGGCGCTGGACCCGGTGCGCGGCGCGGAATGACGCCCGGCTACTGCCGGTAGAGCGCGAACGCCGCTTCCATCCGCAGCACCTGGCCCTCGGTGAACGCGTTCATGCACGGGTCGTCGGTGTAGTCCATGAAGTTGAAGATCGGGTCCAGCCCCGGATACTTCAGGCTCGTGCACGTGTCGCGGCCGACCGGGCACTCGAACGCGGGATAGCGCTCGGCCGGCGTGTCCGAGACGTAGTCGTTGTTCGTGCTGCAGCCGTTCTGGAACGTGTGGTACAGCCCGAGCCAGTGGCCCACTTCGTGGGTGCCGGTGTCGCCCTCGTTGTAGGGCGCCAGATCGGCCCCGGGCAGCGAGCGGAAATAGAGGACCACGCCGTCCTGGCTCGGCTGCGACTTGTAGCTCGACGGGAACGTGGCCCAGCCGAGATACCCCCCGCCGTTGGTCACGTAGATGTTCAGGGTGTCCGCGCCACCCTGCCGGAGCGCCTCCTTCGCGCGGCGCTCGGCCTGGCTCTGGATGCCCATGTTGAACCACTCGGCGTCGGTGGTGCGCGTGATGCCGGCCAGCTCGAAGTGGAACCCGGCGGCGGCGCCGCCGGTGCGGCCGGCGAACGACAGGTTGAGGACGCGCACCTGCTCGCGGAGCATGGTGTCGGGCACGTCCCCGTTCGCATAGCCGGGCCCGCGGTTGATCACGTGCATCCACACCGGGATCGTGGCCGCGCCGCCACGCCCCGGGTTGTCCGAGCGGAACCGGCCCAGCTCCTGCTCGACCTGCGCGGCTTCGAGCTCGCCGACCTGGCGCGTGCCGCACCGGTCGCGGCCGGCGGCCGAGGCGGGACCGGAGGCGAGCAGGCTGAGACACGCGGCGACGGCGGAAAGACGGACGGACGCGCGACGCATGGGAACCTCCTCCAAGGGATGGGAGGGAGGAGTCTAGGGTCGGCCGATCCGGCCGGTCAACTCCAGCGGTGGTAGGCGGGGTGGCCGGGCTTCACCGCCACGAACGTGCCGCGGCAGGTGGCGCAGACCTGGCCGCCGGCCTCGAGCGACGACTCGATCACGGCCCGGTCGTCGGTGGACTCGACGACCCGCGCACGCAGGCGGACCGGTCCGCCGCTCGGCGTCGGCCGGCGCAGCTTCACCGCGAACTCGGCGGTCACCGTGACCGGCGGCTCCTCGGCCCCCGACTTCCCCATCAGGTGCCAGGCCGCCGTCCAGTTCGAGTGGCAGTCGAGCAGCGCGCCGACGATGCCGCCATTGAGCATGCCCGGGAAGGCCTCGTGGTGCGGCTCCGGCGTCCAGTCGCACACCACCTCGTCCTTCTCGGGGAAGCTGCGGATGCGGAGGCCCTTGGCGTTGGCGGGGCCGCAGCCGAAGCAGATGCTGCGCGGCGCGTAGCGTTCCTGGAGTGACTGCGCCAGATCAGTACAGCTTCAGGTTCATGTTCTCGGCCGCGATATCCGTCAGGTCCACGATCGCGGCCGCGTTCACCCCGATGGCGATGGCGATGGACTCGGAGATCTCCTCGCGCGTGGCGCCGAACTTCAGCGCCTTCTTGATGTGTCCCTCCAGGCAACCCTGGCACTTCGCGGCCAGGCTGGCCCCGATCGCCACCAGCTCCTTGGTCTTGCGGTCGAGGACGGACGGCTTGTAGGTCTCCTTGTAGAACTGGAAGTAGATCTCGCGGAAGCGGGGGTCCACCATCGTGTAGGAGTTCGTCTGGTCGGGCGGCCTGGGCGCCCCGTTCTCCTCCTCCGGGAACGGGACGTGACGCTTCTTCTCCTCGCTCACCGCTGACTCCCCGGGCCCCGCGTGGGGACCCTCGTTTCGCCGCCCCACATCCTGCTCATCGCGCCGAGGCGAGCCGGGTGCCCTCGGCCGCGTCCTCCAGCAGGTCCGCCACCGCCTTCTCGTAGGCCGCGGTGCCCTCGCGCCAGGCCCCGCCGTGGCTGTTGCCCGGCACCACCAGCACGCGCGCGCTCTCGCCGGCCGCCGCCTTCAGCTCGAACGCGATCTCCGGCGGCATCCGCCGGTCGCCCGAGTTGCAGACGAACAGCGCGGGGCGGCCGGAGAGCCGGGACGCGGCCGCGACCACGTTCACCGCGTCCGGGTCGAAGCGGCCGCGCCGTCCCATCCACCAGACGACCTCGGAGGCCACCGGCCAGGAGGGCACCAGGCGCAGCCACCAGCGGAAGCGCCGGAACAGCGTCAGGTGGTGCTTCACCGTATCGCGGAGGCTGCGGTACGAGCTGTCGCACACCAGGCCGGCCACGCTCGGATCCTCGGCCGCGGCCAGGGTGGCCGCGGCGGCGCCGAGCGAAACGCCCCAGAACACGATCGGGCCGCTCGCGCGCGTGCGCGCGTACGCCTTCGCCGCCTGCACGTCGAGGCGCTCGCGGTCGCCGAAGGTGGAGGCCTCGCCGCCGCTGGCGCCGTGGTGGCGCAGGTCGAACAGGAGCGCGTTCCAGCCCGCCTGGTGCAGGAACGGCACCTTCTTCACCATCTCGATGCGCGAGCGGTTCAGCCCGTGCACGAGCACCACCGTGCCGCGGCCCTGCGGCGCGGGGACCCACCAGCCCTGCAGCGGCACGCCGTCCGAGGCCTTGAACGCGATGTCCTCGTGCGCCACCTGGAAGGAGGCGGGCGTCAGCCCGGCGTTCTCGCGGTCCGGGAACTGGAAGCGCCGCGTGGTGGCGAGCCCGGCCAGCCAGAACGGCGCGACGCCGAACACGAACACGATCAGCCCGACGACGAGGACCACCGCCGCGCGCTTGAGCCAACGTCGCATCGCGAACGGGATCATAACAGAACGCTTCCGCCGCCCACCGGCCGCGACGGCAGTTAACAACGTTTCAAATTGAGGATTTGGATCGGATCGGCGGTCGCGCGCGGTCGGTCGGGTCGCAGGGTTCGGGAGGTGAGACGGGAGCGTGGAACCGGCCCGACGGCCGCGCGATGGAACCTCTCTGGGGGCACTGGATCGGTTCCGGCGCGCCGTCACCCCGCCGCAGTCCCACGCTCCCTGGTGCTCACTGGTAGTTACGGAGGAGGCGCGGCGGGGTTCCCGGCGGACATGTCAAACGATGTGTCGGCGGGCGCCGGCCGCCACCGCTCCGGGCGCCACGCGAACAGCGCGAACGCGTCGCCGTCGTACACGATCCTGAACGCGGCCGGCGCGGCGCGCAGCGCGCGGTCGAGCGGGGAGCCGGCGGGCGCGATCACGTAGTCGATGCCGTGCCGCATCAGCAGCGTCACCTCGCGCTCCCCGATGCTCCGCGCGGCGTAGAACGCCTCCCACTCCTGCAGCATCTCCGGCGTCGCCACCCGCATCGCGTCGAGCGAAGGATAGGGATGCAGCCGGCTCGTCCACGCCGGCAGCCGCACCGCCACGTCGCGCGGCGCCAGCACCCGCCCGCCGAGCTGGCGCTCCCGGCCGATCGCGTGCATCAGCTCGCGCTCCCCCGGCGGCACGCGCACGCGGTTGCGCTCCTTGAACGCGCGCCAGCTCAGCTCCACGCGCGGCGCGAGCAGCACCGCGAGCGTGGCGGCGGTCGCCAGCCACAGCGCGGCGGAGCGCCCCGCCGCGGGGGCCCGTTCCGCGCCGTGCGCGAGGCGCGCCTGCACCGCCGCGAGCGCGCGGTGCAGCGTCCACCCGAGCGTCAGCGCCACCGGCACGATCCACACCACCCGATACACCGCCCAGGGCGTGATCCAGGCCCCGAGCCATGGGGCGGTGAGCGGGTTGTAGGCGAGCAGGAGCGGCGCGAACGTCGAGCAGACGAGGAACTGCGCGGGCAGCGACCCCCGGAACCGCGGCACCAGCGAGAGCGCGGCCAGGATGCCGGAGATCGTGAGCGGGTGCGCCAGCAGCGCCGGGTGCGCCATGTACGACGCCCGCTCCAGCGAGAACACGTGGAGCTGCCGGCGGCTCAGCCCGCGCAGCACCGCGTTGAACGGCCACTCCGGCGCGTAGAGCGCGAAGTAGGGGTCGGCCCGCTGCGCACGCAGCCAGGCCGCGATGGCGACCGCGGCCGCCGCGCCGCCGGCCAGCAAGGCGAGCGGGCGCCGGCCGATGCGGAGCTGGCCGGTCACCAGCGCCGCCAGCGCCGTGGTCCCCGCCGAGAGCGCGAGCCACACCGCCGCCAGCGGGTAGACCACGGTCCCCGCCAGGGCGAGGACCGCGGCCACCGCCAGCGGCGCCGTGCCGCGTCCGCGCAGGAATCCGACCACGGCCGCCTGCGCCAGCGGCACCAGCACCAGCAGGGCCACGTATTTGTCCTCGGCGATCCGCACCAGGAGCCCCATGCCCATGCCTTCGCCGCGCGGCTGCATGTCCGAGAGCGCGTACAGCGCGAGCACCAGGTACGCGAACCACGAGACGGTGCGATCGTCGAAGAGGGCGTCGGCCAGCGCCAGGAACGCCGCGCTGGCGGCCAGGATCAGCACGGCGGGCAGGTAGAGCCGGTAGGCGTCGAGCAGGTCCACGCGCGCCAGCCGCACCAGCAGCGCGACCACGAGGTCCCACACGTCGAAGTCCCAGGTGGAGGTGAACGCGGGCGCCTCCAGGAAGTAGCGGATCGCGCGCATCAGGATCCACTCGTCGCTGCCGAAGGTGAAGCGGGGCCGCCGCACCGCCAGCGACTCGAGGTGGGCGAAGGCGAGCGCGCCCGCGGCCGCGATCCACGCGCTGGCGGCGGCGCTCGGCGGCGGCGGGCCGTGATCCGCACGTCCACGCCACCGCGCCAGAAGGTACGCGGCCACGAGCATCGCTTGGAGGCCGGTGACGACGACCGCGAGCCGGTCGAGGCTGCCGCGCGCGAGCAGCACGGCGGCGGCCGGCGCGGCGAGCCAGGCCGCGCCCAGCCCGAACGAGAACGCGAGCAGGCCCGTCCACCCGCCGGCGCGCGGCACGCGCAGCAGCGAGCACAACACGTACCCGGGCACCAGCCACGCCGCGGCCACCACGGCCACGAACGACCACCACGGAGAGACGAAGGCGCCCGGCAGCGGCTCGGGACCCCGCTCGCCCCGGCTCAGCCAGAAGACGAGCAGGCACGACGCGGCCAGGACGGCGGGCTCGAGGAGCCGCGCCCGGCGCGGGAGGCGCGAGAGCGATATGCCGTGCGGCACGCGCGGCCATGGTACGCCGCGCGCCCGGCGGCGAAGAGCCGGCCGCCCGCACCGTTGCGGTACGATCGCCCCGATGCCCGAATACCCTCCGCTGCTGCTGGCGCTCGCCGGCGCGGCGACCGGCATGCTCGGCGCGGTGCTCGGCCTCGGCGGCGGCGTGTTCCTGGTGCCGCTGCTCACCCTGGTGTTCGGGCTGCCGATCCGCGCGGTGATCGCGGCCAGCCTCTTCTCCGTGATCGCGACCGCCTCCGCGTCGGCCACCGTCAGCCTGCGCCGCGGCCTCGTGAACCTGCGGCTCGGCATGCTGCTCGAGGTCGCGACGACGATCGGCGGGCTCGCCGGCGGCCTCGTCGCCTCGCGCCTCAGCCAGCGCCAGCTCTTCCTGACCTTCGGCGGTACGCTGGCCGCCATGGGCGTGCTGGCCGCGCTGCGCTCCGGGCGCCGCAACGTGATCGCCGACCCGTCGGTGGATCCCGGGCGCCTCGGCGGCCGCATCACCGAGGGCACCACCGAATACGTCTACCGGGTGCGCCGCCTCGGGGTGGCCGGCGCCGCGTCGCTGGCCGCCGGCGCGATCGCGGGCCTGCTCGGCCTGGGCGGCGGTATCGTGAAGGTGCCGGTGCTGACCACGTTCTGCGGCGTGCCGATCCGGGTGGCCGCCGCCACCAGCACGTTCGTGATCGGCGTGACCGCCTCCGCGGCCGCGATCCCCTACCTCGCGCGCGGCGACGTGGCCCTCCCCCTCACCTCCGCGGTCGCGCTCGGCGCCCTGCCGGGCAGCCTGGCCGGCGCCTGGCTCTCCGAGCTGGTGCAGGCCCGGTCGCTGAAGCTGCTGATGGCGGCGGTGCTGCTCGCGGTCGGCGCACGCATGGGGCTCGAAGGGCTGTGAACGGCGCCTTCGCCCGGCTCAACCGCTGGCTGGAGGCGATCCTCTCCGCCGGCCTGGTGGCCAGCGCCGGCGTGCTGCTGGGCGGGCTGGCGCTCGGAAGCGAGCGGACGCTGCACGCCGGCCTCGTCCTCCTCGTCGCCACGCCGGTGGCGCGGGTGTTGGCGGTGACCGCCGGCTTCGCCCACGCGCGCGACTGGCTCTTCGCGGCGCTCTCCTTCGGGGTCCTCGCCGTGCTGGCCATCGGCACGGTCCTGGGCGTGGCGGCGGCGCGATGACGCCGCCGCCCGTGCCGCTGCGCGCCGTGCTGTTCGACTGGGACGGCACGCTCGTGGACTCCGCCGAGGCCAGCTACCGCTGCTACGAGCGCCTCTTCACGGAGTACGGGATCGCCTTCGACCGCGCGCGCTTCGAGAGCACGTATTCGCCGAACTGGCACCGGACGTACGAGGCGCTGGGCCTGCCCCGCGAGCGCTGGAGCGAGGCCGACGCGCGCTGGCTGGGCCACTACACCCGCGAGCAGACCCTGCTGCTCGACGGCGCGCGCGAGGGGCTCGGGCGCCTGCGCGCGGCGGGCCTCGCCGTGGCGCTGGTCACGAGCGGCGACCGCGTCCGGGTCACCGCGGAGCTCGACCGGCTGGGCGTCCGCGCGCTCTTCGACGCGCTCACCTGCGCGGACGACACCGCCCGCCGCAAGCCGCACCCCGACCCCCTCCTGCTCGGCCTGCGGCATCTGGGCGTGGCCGCGCCGGAGGCCGCCTACGTGGGCGACAGCCCCGAAGACGTCGAGATGGCGCGCGCGGCCGAGGTGTACGCGGTCGGCGTGCCCGGAGGGTTCCCGAACCGCGCGGCGCTGGCCGCCTCGCGGCCGGACCTGCTCGCCCCCGACGTGCCGGGCGCGGTGGACGCCCTGCTCGCACGCGCCCGGGTGCGCGTTGGCTGACGCGCCCGCGGTCCCCATGGTGGACCTCGTCGCGCAGCATGCGCGGCTGCGCGACGAGATCGCGCCCGCGATCGCGCGCGTGGTGGAGAGCGGCCGGTTCATCGGCGGCGAGGAGTGCGCCGCGTTCGAGGCCGAGTTCGCCGCCTTCTGCGGGGTGGCGCAGGCCTGCGGCGTGGCCAACGGCACCGACGCGCTGGCGCTGGCCCTGCGCGCCTACGGCGTGGGTCCGGGCGACGAGGTGGTCACGGTGGCCAACACGTTCATCGGCACGGGGGAGGCGGTGCTGCTCTGCGGCGCACGCCCGGTGTTCGTGGACGTGGACCCGGAGACGTTCACGATGGATGCCGCGAAGCTCGAGCGCGCGCTCACGGCGCGCACGCGGGTGGTGCTGCCCGTGCACCTCTACGGCCATCCCGCGGACATGGAGCGGATCGTGGAGGCCGCCGCCCGGCACGGACTGCCCGTGCTGGAGGACGCCGCGCAGGCGCACGGGGCGGAGATCGGCGGGCGCCGCGCCGGCGCGCTCGGCCACGCCGCCTGTTTCAGCTTCTATCCCTCGAAGAACCTCGGCGCGTACGGCGACGCGGGGATGGTCGTCTCC
>DATBIZ010000617.1:0-1623 GCA_036556645.1 Vicinamibacteria bacterium
CCCGCCACTTGCGGGCATCGATCGCGATCTTCATGGCCACGCACCGGTGCGGCGCTCACGCTCGTCTCGGGTCCCTCTTCCTGGTTGTGGTGCGGCTGCAAGTGCCGTGTGTACCGTAGCATGGCGCGCATTCGCGCCGCAAGGACGAAAGGGCCGCTCGGCACATTTTCCGCGGGAGGCTACCGGCCGAGCAACGCGGCCCGGAGCACGTCCCGGTGCAGACGCCGCGCCGGCTCGCCGCCGGCGCCGCTGGTCCACGCGCGAAGCCAGCCCGCGGCGGCGGTGGCGGCAAGCCAGGCGCGCAGCGCCAGGGTCGCCAGCGGCCCGTTGTGCTTCCGGTAGTAGTGCAGGTGGCTGCGGTGGTACTCGAGCCGGGCCCGGTGAGGCGTCCGCTCCATGCTGCGGCCGCGATGGTGCACCACCTCGGCCGCCGGCGTGAACAGCAGCCGCCACCCGGCCTGGCGCAGCCTCTGGCCCAGGTCCACGTCCTCCTCGTAGAGGAAGAACGCCTCGTCGAAGCCGCCCACCTGCGCGAGGGCGTCGCGGCGGGCGAGCAGGCACGAGCCCGACAGCCACGCCGGCTCGTGCTCGACCGAGGCCAGGCGCTCCGCCTCGGCCAGCGCCGACGCGCGCCGCGCGCGCACGCCGCGCACCAGCCGCCGCTGGCGCCACTCGCCCAGCGGGGTGAGCGGCGGGCCGAACGAGACCTGCAGGGCGCCGTCGCCCTCGACGGTGCGCGGCCCGACCGCGGCCACGTCGCTCCGCCGGTCGAGGAGGGCGGCCATGGCCTCCACCGCGCCCGGCCGCACCTCGGCGTCGCTGTTGAGCAGGAGCACGTAGGGGGCGCGGGCCAGCGCGAGCCCCTGGTTGCAGGCGCGGGCGAAGCCCACGTTCTCGGGGTTGCGGACGAGGCGGGTGGCCGGGAAGCGCTCCGCCACCGCGTCCGCGGAGCCGTCGTCGCTCGCGTTGTCCACGACCACCACCTCGAGCGGCAGCAGCACGGCCTCCAGCGAGGCCAGGCTCTTCAGCAGGTGCTCGCGGGTGTTGAAGGACACCACCACGGCGCAGGTGCGAGGGCCGCTCGCGGTCATCTGGGCAGAGGGCCCGCCGCGCCGAGCGCCTCGCGGGTGCGGCGGGCGGTGTCCTCCCAGGAATACCGGGCGGCCAGCCGGCGCCCGCGCGCGATCAGGTCCCCGCGCAGCGCGGGATCGAGAAGCGCGCGCTCGAGGGCGGCCTCGACCGCGGGCTCGTCGCGCGGCTCCACCAGGATCGCCGCCTCGCCGAAGATCTCGCCCAGCGACGGGCGGCTGCTGGCGACCACCGGCACCCCGCGCGCCATCGCCTCCAGCGCGGGAAGCCCGAAGCCCTCGTATTCGGACAGGAACACGGCCACGTCGGCCGCCGCGTAGCGCAGCGCCAGCTCCGCGTCGGTGACGAAGCCCGAGAGGCGGACGTGCCGCTCGAGGCCGACGGCCCGCACGGCGCGATCGAGGTCGAGCGGCGGCACCGTGCGGTTCTCGCCGACCACCTCCAGCGCCAGGTCGGGATGCCGGCGCACCAGGCGCGAGACCGCGCGCAGGAGGACGGGCAGGCACCGGCGGTTGAAGATCGCGCCGACCGTGA
>DATBIZ010000618.1:0-2482 GCA_036556645.1 Vicinamibacteria bacterium
GTGCAGGACGAACAGGGGGGCACCGCGGCGGGCCTCGCGGATCTGCGCGTAGAGGCCCTTCCGCTTCCATTCCTCCACCCGCCGCGGCTCCGTCTGCGGCAGGTTCGCCTTCATGGGGAAGTCGGTGCGGGGGAGGTTGAGAGTGGCCTTGAGGTCCTGGACGGGGCTCATGTGTTGATCGTTCGCCAGCAGATGGCGCGGCACCGCCGCGCGGGAAAAGGCAGGGTAGCATAGAATGCGTCGGGCACTCCAACCTCAGGAGCGTGAACATGTTCCGACGCCGCTTCTTGCTCCTCCTCGTGCTGGTCCTGCTGCCCCTGTCCTCCTGCACGAGCGGCGGTGAATGCGACCGCTGCGACAGCGACGACGACTGCAACAGCGGGTTCCTGTGCGTGAACTTCGAGGACGGCAGCAAGAGGTGCGGGTCCGGCGAGGGGACGACGACCTGCCGCACGTTCCGCTAGCGCCCCGAGCGTTCGCGCTCGCCCGCGCCGTCGGCCTGGCCCTGGCGCTCGCCCTGGGCGGCTGCACGAAGGGGGACGAGTGCGACCGCTGCGACAGCGACGACGATTGCCGCGAGGGCTGGATCTGCGGCGAGCTGACCCAGGTGGACGGCGAGTCGGTGGGGAAGCGCTGCGTGTCCGGCGTCGGCGATACGGAGTGCCGGGTCCGCTGAGCGGCGCCTAGCGGTCCTGGGCCGCGGTCTTCATCTCGACCGGCAGGGCGACGCGGCGTGGCCGCCGCGGGAGCATGATCAGCGCCACCGCCGCCGCGCCGACGAGGCCGGCCACCAGCGTGTAGACCGGCCACACCAGCAGCTGGGGCACGACCACCACGAACAGCATCTGCGTCACGCTGCCCGGGTCGAACATGCGGGCGGCACCGGTGAGCGGGTCGCGGAGCTGCACCCAGGCCGACGACAGGTCGTAGTGCGAGCCGAGGCTGGCCAGGGTCGCCACCACGTACGTGAGCGCGACCCAGCCCCGCGACGCGAGCCCATAGACGAGAAGAGCCGCGGCGAGCGCGCGCAAGCCGCGCCCCTGGTCCTTGAGCCGGACGGCCAGGAACGCGCCCACCAGCGGGGCGAGCCAGGTCACCCCCACCGCCCAGGTCCACTCCCTGGGGGCGGCGGCCTTTTCGAGCGCGAAGCGGACCACCGTCGCCAGCGCGCTGACGCCGACGGCGCAGGTGACGGGGTGCGCGCACATCCGGCCGACCAGGGCATCGGGCAGCGCGAGCCCGGCGGTGCCCATCAGCAGGCACACGGCCGTGATCACGTAGTACGGCAGGCTGGCCGAGGCGCTGGCGTGGCCCGAGACGTAGGTGGACCCGAGCACGAACGCGCCGGTCGTCTCGGCCTCGCGGTAGCCGGCCGTGTTCAGCGCGAGCAGCAGGAAGACGAGGCCGGCCGCGCTGGCCACCAGGGCCAGCCCCCGTCGCAGACGGGGCGGCAGCCAGGCCCACCAGAGCAGCGCCGCGGACACGAGCAGGAAGGACCCGAGGACGGCGATGTGCGGGAGGTGACGCACCGGCGCAGTATAACGTAGGCCCTGGTTTGACCCTCCAAGCGGCAGCGGCGTAGGCTCCGGCGGTGACAGGGTCGGAGGCGCCGCCGGGCACGTCCGAGGCGGACGTCGCCACCCGCGGCAGCGGGGTGAAGCTCGCGGCGGAGCTGCTCGGCCGCGCGCTCAGCCTGGCCGCCTCGTTCGCGCTGGCCGCCGGGCTCGGGGTCGAGGGCTTCGGCGTGTTCGCCGCGGCCTCGGGCGTGGCCGTGATCCTGGCCGAGGCCGCCGACCTCGGTCTGCAGGGGATGGCGGTGCGCGCGCTGGTCGCGCGCTCGGCCGGCCTGCGCTCGATGGTCCGGGCGAAGGCGCTGCTCACCGCGGCGGTGGCCGCCGCCGGCCTGGCCGCGCTCGCGCTCGGCGGCGTCTCCACGGCGTGGCCGCGCGAGCTGGCGCCGGCGCTGCTGGTGCCGCTGCTCTTCTATTACGTGCTGTCCGGGTGGAGCGAGCTGCTCGGCGTCGCGCTGCGCGCCCACGGCCGCCGCGGCGAGGAGGCGGCGGTCATCCTGGCGCTGCGGGCCGCGACGCTGGTGGCCGTGATCGCGGCGCTGCGGGCGCAGGCCAGCCTTTCCGCGATCGGGTGGGCCCACGCCGCCGCGACGGTGCCGGCGGCCGCGCTGTCGTGGCTGCTGGCGCGCAGGGCCTACCATGATGAGGATGCCACCGCGGTTCCCCAGCCTCCCCCCCGGGCCGTGCTGCGGAGCGCGCTCCCGCTCGCAGTCAACGGCGGTCTCGCGCTGCTCGGGCTCCGCCTGGAGCTGCTGGCCGTCTCCTTCCTGCGCGGCGCCTTCGAGGCCGGGCTGTTCGGGGCCGCGTTGAAGGTGGTCGAGTCGCTGAACGGGGTCCCGAGCGCGGTGGCCGCGGGCGCGCTGCCCTCGCTGACCCGCGACGCGTTGCAGTCGCTGCGGGCGGTGCGCGAG
>DATBIZ010000619.1:0-3197 GCA_036556645.1 Vicinamibacteria bacterium
CGCAACCCCGCGTCCGAGAGCTTCTCGCGCGAGGCGTGGCGGCTGCTCGAGCCCCATTTCGCGCGCGCGGTCGCGCGGCCCGCCGACCTCTCCGCGCGCGGCGCGATGCTGCTCGGCGCGCACTACGCCGGCGTGGCCATCGAGGCTTCCATGCTCGGCGCGGCGCACGCCTGCGCCAACCCGCTCACCGCCCGCTACGGCACCATCCACGGCGTGGCGATCGCGCTGCTGCTGCCTTCGGTGGTCCGTTGGAACGCGCCGGCGGCGGCCGAGCGATACGGCGAGCTGCTGCGGATCGCGGGCGAAGGCGGCGGCGGCGCCCCGGCCGAGGCGATGGCGGCGCGCCTCGCCGCGCTGCGCGCAACGGCCGGCCTGCCCGAGCGTCTCGCGTCGGTGAACGTGCCCGAGAGCGACCTGAGCGGCCTCGCCGGCGAGGCCGCCGTCCAATGGACTGGACGATTCAACCCGCGGCCGTTCGACGCGAGCGGCGCGCTCGAGGTCTATCGCGACGCATGGTGAGGTCGTTTCCGCAACTCGCGAGATCGCCGCGGATTCGGATTTCCGTAGAGCGCCGCGCGAAGGATCCAAGATGCCGGACCCGGCGGGAATTCGCGCCGGATGAGCCGGGAATGAGCCGCCAAACCGCAGCAGTCACTTGCCTTGCGCGTTCAAGCGACCAGCAGTGCCGCTCCCGTGTGGCACGCGCGATGCACCACGCATGACTCCACGGGGCAGTGCACCTCGGGGGTGAGATGGGAGCCGAGCCCAGCGCCAGATGGCTGAAGGGTGACAGTGGGGTGCGCGGCCTCCGCTTCGGTCCGTTCGAGCTCGACCTCGACAGCTGCGAGCTGTGGAAGAACGGAGTCCGCGTCAAGCTCCAGCTCCAGCCGTTCCGCGTCTTGGGACTGCTCGCCACGCACCCCGGCCGGCTGCTCACGCGCGAGGAGATCCAGCGCGAGGTCTGGCCGGACGGCACGTTCGTGGACTTCGAGCAGGCGCTGAACTTCTGCATCCGGCAGATCCGCAGCGCGCTCGGCGACCAGGCCAACACCCCGCACTTCATCGAGACCCTGCCGCGCCGCGGCTACCGGTTCATCGCGCCGGTCGAGGCCATCGGGCCGACGCCGGCCGAGATCAACGGCGCGCCCGCGGCCGCGCCGGCGGCCCCGCTGGCGGCCCGCGCCGCCGCGGGCGCGGCCCAAGCGCCGGTGTTGCCGGCGGTGCCGGGCCCGGCGCCGGTGCAGCCCTTCCCCGCCCGCGCTCATGCGCCGGCCGCCGAGCCGGCGGTCGCCCCGGCCACGGGGCTGCGCACCTGGCCGCCGGCGGCGCGGGTGACGACCGCGGCCTGCCTGCTCGCGCTCGCCGCGCTGTCGGGCTACCTGGCGCTGCGCAAGCCGTCGCTGCGTCCGGTGCCCGCGTTCCAGCGCCTCACGTTCAACCGCGGCTTCCTGCGCTCGGCGCGGTTCGCGCCCGAGGGACAGGTGCTCTACACCGCGTCGTGGGAAGGCCGCCCGGTCTCTCCCTACGCGGTGCGCCTCGACAGCCTGGAGTCGCAGCCGCTCGACTCGCAGGCGCACAGCCTGATCGCGGTGCGCGGCGGCGAGGTGGCGTTCTTCACCGACGCCGGCCGTCTCGCGCGCTCGCTGGTGACGGGCGGGCCGGTCAAGGACGTGCTCGACCAGGTGCGCTCGGCGGACTGGTCGGCCGACGGAGCCGACTTCGCGGTGGCGCGGCCGCTCGACCCCAGCGGCGTGCTCGAGGGCCCCGCGCGGATCGAGTACCCGGTGGGGACGGTGCTGTGCGAGGCGATGCGGCCCTCGCACGTGCGCCTCTCGCCCGACGGCCGCCACGTCGCGTTCCTCGAGCACCCGGTGTGGGGCGACGACCGCGGCAGCGTGGTGGTCGTGGACCGCAACGGCCGGAGGAAGACGCTCTCCGACGGCTGGGCCAGCCTGCAGGGTCTCGCCTGGGCGCCGGACAGCAGCGAGGTCTGGTTCACCGCGGCGCGGGTGGGCGCGGACTCGGCCCTCTTCGCGGTCACGCTCGTGGGCGAGCAGCGCGCGGTCTACCCGGCGCTGGGCCGGCTGGTGATCCACGACATCGCGCCGGACGGGCGCGTGCTGCTCGAGCGGAACACGCTGCGCTCGGAGCTGCGCTTCCGCGGGCCCGAGGACGCGGAGGAGCGCGACCTGTCCTGGCTCGACCTCGCGCGCGTGGTGGAGCTGACCAACGGCGGCCGCTCGCTGCTGTTCATGGAGAGCGGCGAGGGCGGCGGCCCCGACTACGGGGTGTGGCTGCGCAAGACCGACGGCTCGATGCCGATGCGTCTCGGCCGCGGCTGGGCGATGGGGCTCTCGCCCGACGGCGCGTGGGTGCTCTCGGTGCCGGTGCGCAACCCGGACCGCATCGAGATGCTGCCGACCGGCGCCGGCGAGACGCGCGCGATCCGGGACGAGGGCATCGTCGGCTACGACTGGGCGGGCTGGCTGCCCGACGGCCAGCGCATCGCGTTCACCGGCCGCGCCACCGGCGCCGGCGCGCGCGTGTACGTGCGGAGCCTGAGCGGGGGGCCGCCGCGGCCGGTGACGCCGCCCGGCGTGGTGGTCTATCGCAACACGATCACGCCCGACGGCCGCTTCCTGGCCGCGCCCTGCGGCAAGCAGGCGTGCCTGTACCCGCTCGAGGGCGAAGGCGAGCCGCAGCCGATCCCGGGCACGGACGGCTGCTGGGTGCTCGGCTGGGGCGACGGCGGCCGCGTGGCGTACGTGCGCGACGGGAAGCGCAACCAGGTCACGATCTGGAAGCTCGACCCGGCCACGGGCCGCCGCGAGAGCTGGCGCGAGCTGGGGCCGCCCGACCAGGCGGGGGTGGTGGGTGTCGGCAACATCGCGATCACCGCGGACGGCCGGGCGTACGCCTACAACTACGCGCGGCAGCTTTCCGACCTCTATGTCGTGGCAGGGCTCCAGTAGAGCAACATCATCAAGGCCGCTCCCAAGGGACGGGCACGGGCACGGGCAGGGTGCCGGCCGGGGCGCGCGTGGCCGGGCACGAGTGAGGAGCGGGCCTTACGCGCGATACACGTCTTGCTGGTGGATCTCCATCCAGAGCGAAGGATCCGGGGGCGCGACGAAGCCGAACTGCCGGTACAAGCCGTGCGCATCCCGCGTGCCCAGCAGCCACCGCCGCAATCCCTG
>DATBIZ010000620.1:0-6907 GCA_036556645.1 Vicinamibacteria bacterium
AGCTCCGCGCGATACCCGGCCCACGATCCGCCGTGGCTGACCCGCGGGAGGCCGCGGTGTTGGTCCACCGCGAGGCCGAGCCCGTACGTGAGCGGCCGGCCGTCGTGGAGGCGTCCCGGGGTGGTGAGCTGCTCCACCAGCCCCTTGCCCCCGACCTTGCCCTCGTAGAAGTTCCGGTCCCAGAGCAGCAGGTCCTCCACCGTCGTGTACACCGCGCCGTCGCCGGTCTGCTCGAAGTTGGACATCGCGATCTCGAACCCGCCGCCTTCCCTGGGCGCGTAGCCGGTCGCGCGGCGCGGGACGATCTCGGTGTGGCGGTCGTGGAAGTGGGTGTCCCTCATGCCGAGCGGTCCGAAGATGCGCTCCGCCGCGAACGCGCGCAGCGACTTCCCGGCCACGCGCTTGACGATCGCGGAGACGAGGAAGAACCCCGAGTTGCTGTAGAGGCGCTCGGCGCCCGGCTCGAAGTTCAGCTCGCGCTGCCGCACGATCAGGGCGAGCGCGTCCTCGTCCGTGCTCACGTCCTCGAAGTTCCAGCCGGCGAGCTGCATCAGGCCGAGATAGTCGCGCAGGCCGCTGGTGTGGTGGAGGAGGTGCCGGATGGTGACCGGCCGGCCGTAGTCCGGCAGCTCGGGGACGTGCTTGCGGACCTCGTCGTCGAGCGAGAGCCGGCCGTCCTGGGCCAGCAGCACCAGCGCCGCGGCCGAGAACTGCTTGGAGGTGGAGCCGATGTCGAGCACGGTGCGGGGGCCCAGCGGGATCGCGTGCTCGAGGTTGGCCATGCCGAAGCCGCGCGCGTCCACCAGCGCGCCGTCGCGGATCACGCCCACGACGCAGCCGGGCGAGTCCGGCTTGTCGTAGGCGGCGAAGACGCGCGCCACGCGCGCGCGCTCGTCGGCGGCGGCGGCCGGGCCGGGCGGCCCGAAGGCGAGGCCGCCCAGCGCGGCCAGCGTGAGCGTCCAGCAGGGGCGGCGCGGCATCGGGCCTCCGTTCAGGCCAGCAGCGGGTGGATCACCAGACCCGACGGCAGCTTCGGATGGAAGAACGTGCTCTTGGCCGGCATGGACTCCTTCGCCTCGGCCACGTCCACCACCTGGCCCACCGGCGTGGGGCGCATCAGCACGGCCAGGGCGCACCGCCGCTCCGCCAGGGTCTGCTCGGCCTCCGCCTGCGAATGCACGTAGCCGACCGCGGAGGCGGGGACGCGGAGGAGCTTCGGCAGCACGGCCTGGTGGAGCAGATAGGCGTCGAGCGCGCGCAGGCTCGGCGCCGCGTCCGCGGGCATCAGGCGCTGCACCTCCGGCAGCGCCTCCGCGACC
Organism: Vicinamibacteria bacterium; assembly: GCA_036556645.1. Taxonomy (GTDB): domain Bacteria; phylum Acidobacteriota; class Vicinamibacteria; order Fen-336; family Fen-336; genus DATKEG01. Next base: position 1,320 of record DATBIZ010000620.1, read on the forward strand.
AGCGCCCCGCCGCCCGGCCAGGCCAGGCCGAACGCGTAGGGGCTGGTCGAGCGCGCGGCCCCGCGGGCCGCGTCTGCCGGATCCTTGGCGTCGGTGACCCGGAACGCGGCCTGGAGGGCGCGCCGCGCCTCTTCGCGCGCGGGGCCCTCGGAGAGCACGCGGTGGTAGGGCAACACCACCAGCCCCGGCGCGTCGAGCGGGGTGAAGTAGCCGAGCGTCCACGCGCCTTCCGCGCCGACCTCGTCGCGGTAGCGCAGGGCCGTCGCGTAACGATGATGGCCGTCGGCGATGTACGCGCGCTCGGCAGCGAGCACGGCCTGCATCTCGGCAATCGCGGCCGGATCCGTGATCCGCCACAGGCGATGGCCGACCCCGCCGTCGTCGGCGTACGTGGCGGCCGGCGCTCCGGCGGCCGCGGCGGCCGCCGCGCGCGCGAAGCGCCCTCCCCCGTCGTGGAACATCAGGAAGATCGGGCTGAAGTTCGCGCGGGTGGCCTTGAGCACCCGGTAGCGGTCCTCGCGCGCGGCCGGGCGGGTCTGCTCGTGCGGCAGCACGGTGCCGCGCGACGGGTCCTCGGCGCGGAAGCGCGCGAGCAGGCCCAGGCGCGTCCGCCGCCGGCCCTCGGCCTCGAAGGACTGCTCCAGGAGGTAGAGCGCGGGCTCGGGATCCTCCGCCAGCAGGCCCTCGGCGCGCCAGCGCGCGTAGGTGTCGGCGACGTCGCGGTAGCCGGCGTCCCCCTCCGTCCGGTTCAGGACCAGGCGCACCACGTTGCGCGGGTCGCGCTCGTAGAGGGCCTGCTGGTAGTCCGGCGGGATCACGTCGTACGGCGGCGCGAGCACCTTGGCCAGGTCGGAATCGGGCACGCGGTAGCGGACCGCGGCGAACGGGCGGATCTCCGGCATGTCTCCGGATCGTATCCCAGCCTAGGAGCTGGTGTAGTCGACGCGGTAGACGAGCCTGGCCGCGCCCAGGCGCAGCTCGTCGCCGGTGCGCAGGAGCGCGGTCTCCACCCGGTGGCCGTTGACGAAGCTGCCGTTGCGGCTCTTCAGGTCCACCAGCAGGAACCCCTCCGGCGTGCGGTCGATGCGCGCGTGGAACGAGGACACCTTGGGGTCCGTGATCACGACGTCGTTGTTCTTGTGCCGGCCGAGCGTGCAGGTCTCGCGCGCGAGCGGGAAGGAGGTCTCGCGTCCCTGCTCGACCAGCACCAGGCGGCTGACCGTGACCGTCTTCGCGTTGCCCAGGTACTGCACCGCCGCAGGCGTGACGATCTCGCGGGTGTCGTCCTCGATCTTCGGCGCGCGCGCCATCGAGCCGAACTCGACGCGGCTGTGCGACGAGCGCATCTCCCCGGACTTGCGGCGCTTGCCGCCCGGCTCCGCGGGTGCTATCTGCGCGTGCGCGGGGGGCGGAAGCGGCGGCGGGGGCACCACGCGCAGCATCCGCGCGCGCACGAGGTTCCAGAGGATCTGCAGGGTGCCGAGGGGGTCGGCGTCGTCGGCCAGCGAGCAGATCTCGCGCAGGCTGCGGCGTCCGTCCACCAGGAAGAACACCTTCCATTCCTCGGGGGTCAGCGTCACGCTCTGCTTCACCCGCTCGGGGTTCACCTGCGCCTCCACGGCCATGTCCTGGTCCGGGAAGACCTCGCCCATCCGGCTGCGCACGTCGAGGCGCCGCACGCCCTCCATCAGCAGGCTCTGGAAGTCCATCTCGAGGTGCACCAGGTTGGGCGGCGGCGGCACGCGGTCCCAGAAGGCGAACGCGCCCTCCTTCCAGGCGAAGGTGTCGAAGATGACGTCCGAGACCTGGACCTTGAGCAGGGAGGCCAGCTCCGCCTCGGAGAGCCGCCCGCTGGCCACGAGCACCTGGCCCAGGCGGCGCTGCGTGCGGTCGCGCTCGGCCAGGGCGCGGGCGAGCGCCTCGGAGGAGATGCGGCCCAGGCGCAGCAGGGTGCCGCCGAAGCGGAGGTCGTCGCGGGTCGAGTTCGCGAAGACGGGCTTGCCGTCGCGCAGGAAGAGCTTGCTCTCCTGGTCCTTCCGCTCCAGCACGAGCACGCCCGTGCGGCGCGCGCTGCTCAGGAACGTGAGCAGGTCGGGTACCTCGAAGCGGGAGAGGTCCCCGTCGAGGACTTTCTCCATGGAAGCCGCGGCATTGTAGCACCCGGGCCGCCGATGTTATGATCCCGTTCCCGCCGCACGGGACTCGCGCGCGCGAAGCCTGCCTTGCCTGGCGCGCCCTCCCGGGACCGTCACTAGGAGAGCGAATGAGCACGTTCAAGGAGATGATCCGGAAGGTCAAGTCCGAGATCCGCGAGGTCTCTCCCGAGGAGGCGAGCGCGCGGGTGGGCCAGGCCGTCTTCGTGGACGTGCGCGAGGCCGACGAGTGGGAGAAGGGCCACCTGCCGGGCGCGCTCTTCATCCCGCGCGGGTTCCTGGAGCTGCGGATCGAGGAGAAGGTGCCGGACAAGTCGGCCGAGGTGATCGTGTACTGCGCGGGCGGCACGCGCAGCGCGCTGGGCGCCCGCGCGCTCCAGGACCTCGGCTACACCAACGTGGCCTCGATGAGCGGCGGGTTCGGCCGCTGGAGGGAGGGCGGGCTCGCGGTGCGCGTGCCCAGGGTGCTCACCGCGGAGCAGAAGGACCGCTACAGCCGCCACATCAAGGTGCCGGAGGTCGGCGAGGCCGGGCAGGTCCGCCTGCTCGAGTCGAAGGTGCTGCTGGTCGGCGCGGGCGGCCTGGGCTGCCCGGCCGGGCTCTACCTGGCGGCGGCGGGCGTGGGCACGCTGGGCGTCGCCGACTTCGACGTGGTGGACCTCTCGAACCTCCAGCGCCAGGTGCTGCACACCAACGACGCGGTGGGCACGCCGAAGACCGAGTCGGCCGAGAAGCGCATCCGCGCCCTGAACCCGGACGTGAAGGTCGTGCGGCACGACGAGCGGCTGGAGGCCGCCAACATCTCGAGGATCCTCGAGCCCTACGACCTGGTGATCGACGGCTGCGACAACTTCTCGACCAAGTACCTGATCAACGACGCGGCGGTGCTGGCGGGCAAGACCAGCGTCTACGGCAGCATCTTGCGCTTCGAGGGCCAGGTCTCGGTGTTCGTGCCGCGCCAGGGACCGTGCTACCGCTGCCTCTTCCCGGAGCCGACGCCCTCGGAGATGGCGCCCTCCTGCGACGAGGCGGGCGTGCTGGGCGTGCTGCCCGGCGTGGTGGGGCTGATCCAGGCCACCGAGGCGGTGAAGCTGCTGCTCGGCAAGGGTGATCCGCTGCGGGGCCGCCTGCTCACCTACGACGCGCTGGCCATGACGTTCCGCGAGTACAAGGTCCGCCGCGATCCGAGCTGCGCGGTCTGCGGCGACCAGCCGACCATCCGCGAGGTCGCCGACCTCGAGTGGTCGTGCCACGTGGACCGCCCCCGCCCGGAGGCGGCCGTCGGCGCGCGGTGAACACGGCGGCGCGCGTCTTCTCCCCCGTCCTGTCCTCGATCGACGAAGCGATCGGCAACACGCCGCTCGTCCGCCTGCGCCTGCCGGGCCTGCCGCCCGCGGTGGAGCTGTGGGGCAAGTGCGAGTGGTTCAACCCCGGCGGCTCGGTCAAGGACCGCACGGCGCTCTCGATCGTGCGCGAGGGCGAGAAGAGCGGCGCCCTGGGGCCGGGCCGCACCATCATCGACTCGTCGTCCGGCAACACGGCGGTGGGCCTGGCGCTGGTGGGCCGCGCGCGGGGCTACCCGGTCGAGCTGTTCATGCCCGCCAGCGTGGCCCTCGAGCGCCGGCGGATCTGCCAGGCCTACGGCGCGACCGTCACCCTGACCGACGCCTTCTCCGGCTCGGACGGGGCGCTGCTGGCCGTGCGCGAGCGGGTGGCGGAGGAGCCCGCGCGCTACTTCTACGCCGACCAGTACCGCAACCCGGCCAACCCGCTCGCCCACTACCGCACGACCGGCCCGGAGATCTGGGAGCAGACGGGCGGGCGGCTCACGCACTTCGTGGCCGGCATCGGCACCAGCGGCACCGTGGTCGGCACCGGCCGCTACCTGCGCGAGCGGACGCCGCGGCCGCGCGTGATCGCGGTGGAGCCCGACGAGCCGCTGCACGGGCTCGAGGGGATGAAGCACCTGCCGAGCGCGATCGTGCCGGAGATCTACGATCCCTCGGTGGAGGACCAGAAGGTGCGCGTGGCCACCGAGGACGGCTACCGCATGTGCCGCGAGGCGCTCGACCACGCCGGCCTGCTGCTGGGCCACTCCGGCGGCGCCGCCCTCTGGGCCGCACGCGAGCTGGCGCGCTCGCTGGTCTCCGGGGTGGTGGTGGTCCTGCTCCCCGACGGCGGCGAGCGCTACCTCGGCGCCGACCACGCGAGGTGATGCGGATCCCGCGCGCGCAGGTCGAAGCGATGCTGGCCCACGCGCGCAGCGGCTATCCGTTCGAGGTCTGCGGCCTGATGCTCGGCCGCGGCCCCGACGGCGAGCGGCGGGTCGAGGAAGTGGTCGGCGTGGTCAACCGCGAGACGGAGGCGCCCCGGGTGCGGTACCAGATCGCCCCCGAGGACCAGATCCGCATCCAGCGCGAGGCACGCGATCGGGGACTCGAGATCGTCGGGTATTACCACAGCCACCCGGACCACCCGGCGCGTCCGTCGGAGACGGACCGCCGCATCGCCGCGGAGGGGCTGTCCGACGGTGTCATCTACGTCGTGATCGGCGTGGAGGGGGGAGAGAAGACCCTCCCCACGGCCTGGGTCTTCCGCGATGCGACACAAGCGTTCGACCCCGAGCCACTGGACGTGGCATGACGAGCGGCGACGCGCGCAGCGCGGCGGCGCGAAGTAGGGGGGTGCAGGGGGGAACGCGAGGGCCATCGGAGCCGAAGTTGGTGCGGCGGCCCGCGCGGTCCCCCCTGCGATGAAGGAGGCCATCATGTCGGTCAAGGTGCAAATTCCGTCCCCGCTCCGGCCGCTCACTGGCGGCGCCGAGGAGGTGGCGGTGGAGGCGGCGGACATCGGGGGGCTGATCGACGGGCTCGAGTCCCGGCACAAGGGACTTCGCGAGCGGCTGCTCGACCCGTCCGGCAACCTGCGCAGCTACGTGCGCATCTTCGTCAACGACGAGGACGTCCGCTTCCTGCAGGACAAGAAGACGCCGCTCAAGGCCGGCGACCGGGTGGCGATCGTCCCCGCGATCGCCGGAGGGGCCGGCTCACCGGCCCGTCCGGCACGCAGGGACGCCCGCACCTCCGCCTAGCCGCCCGCGCCCGTCGCCGAGCGAGGCCCCGCGCGCGGGATCGGTCAGAAACGGGCGCGCGGCACGGGGCGCAGCGCCGGATCGCCGGCTCCGGCCTTCCGGCCCGTCCGCCGGGCTCTCCCCGCCCGACGCACGCCGGGCGTGAGCCAGGCGAGGACCAGCGCGGCGGCGGCCACCGCCAGCTCCCAGGGCGCGAACCACAGCCCGCCGACGAAACCGCGGACGGAGGCGACGAGGGCGAGCACGACGAGCGCCGCGAAAGGGGCCAGCGCCAGCAGGGTCGCCGCCCGGCCGGCGGTCCCCGCCAGCAGGTTGGGCAGCAGGAACACCCATACGGCCACGAC
>DATBIZ010000621.1:0-10397 GCA_036556645.1 Vicinamibacteria bacterium
GGTCGAGGTGGGCGCTAGGCGTCGCGGGTGACGGGAGAGGCTGAGGCTTCGAGGCCGTGCTTGCGCAGCCGGTAGCGCAGGTGGCGCTCGCTCATGCCGAGGGCCCGGGCCGCGCGCGTCTGCACGCCGCCGGCCTCGCTCAGCGCGCGCCGGAGCAGCGTGCGCTCGAACGCGGCGAGCCGCTGCGCGAGCGAGCCGGAGGCGTCCACGGTCTCGGAGCCGAGCTCGCCGAGGTGGAGCGGCAGGTCCGCCACCGTGATCACCGGCCCGCGCGAGAGCACGACGGCGCGGTGGACCAGGTTCTCCAGCTCGCGGACGTTGCCGGGATAGGAGTACTTCAGGAGGAGGTCCATCGCCTCGCGCGACACGGTCTTGACCGCGCCGGAGCCCTCCTCCGCGAAGCGCCGCAGGAACTGGTCCACGAGCACCGGCACGTCCTCGCGCCGCTCGCGCAGCGGAGGAAGCTCGATCGTGACGACGTTCAGGCGGTAGAAGAGGTCGTCCCGGAACGAGCCGTCGCGCATCATCGTCTCGAGGTCCCGGTGCGTGGCCGCCACCACGCGCACGTCCACCTTGATCGTGCGCGTGCCGCCGAGGCGCTCGAAGGCCTGCTCCTGCAGCACGCGCAGCAGCTTGGCCTGCGTGCCGCGGGGAAGGTCGCCGATCTCGTCCAGGAACAGCGTGCCCCCGTCCGCGAGCTCGAAGCGTCCCCTCCGCTCGCGGTCGGCACCCGTGAACGCGCCCTTCTCGTGCCCGAACATCTCGGACTCCAGGAGGGTCTCGGGCAGCGCGGCCACGTTGACCGCGACCAGCGGCGAGCGGGCGCGCGGGCTCGCGTAATGGATGGCCCGCGCCATCAGCTCCTTGCCCGTGCCGCTCTCGCCGCGGATCAGCACCGCGGCCCGGCTGGGGGCGGCGCGCGCGGCGAGGTTGATGGCCTCGGCCATGCGGCGGTTCCCGGTCTGCAGGCCCTGGAGGTGGTAGCGCGTCTCGAGCTGCCGGCGCAGCTCCCGGTTCTCCGAGACGAGCGCCTTGCGCTCGAGGGTGCGGGCCACCAGCACGTCGAGCTCGTCGAGGTCCACGGGCTTGGTCAGGTAGTCGGCCGCCCCCTTCTTCATCGCCTCCACCGCGCTCGCCACCGTGCCGAAGGCGGTCACCACGATCACCGGCAGCTCGGGGTTCACGCCTCGCAGCTCGTCGAGCAGCTCGAGCCCGCCCCGGCCGGGCATGCGCAGGTCCGTGATCACGAGGTCCAGCGTGCGCGAGGCGGCGGCGTCGAGGGCGGCCGCCGCGTCTCCGACCGCGAGCGCCTCGAAGCCGCGCTTGCGCAGGAACCCGGCCAGCACGCGCCGCTGCGGCTCGTCGTCGTCCACGACGAGGATCGCCCGCTCAGGCAACGGCGGCCGCCGCGCCGGCGGGCAGGCGGACGGTCATCCGCGTGCCCATCCCGGGCCTGGAATCCACCTCGATGACGCCTCCGTGCGCGGTCACCACCTGGTGCGTGACGGCGAGCCCCACGCCGGTGCCGTCGCGTTTGGTCGTGAAGTAGAGGTCGAAGATCCGCGGCCGGTCTTTCTCGGCGATGCCCGGGCCGGTGTCGGCGACCTCGAGCACGTGCTCGCGGGCGGAGCGGCGGGCGGTGAGCCGCACCCGCCCTCCGGCGGGCGTGGCCTCGACCGCATTGCGCAGCAGGTTGTCGAGGGCCTGCCGGAGCTGGTCGGCGTCCACCTCGGCGGTCCCGGCGCCCGCCGCGTCCACCTCGACCGCCACGCCGCGCAGCGCGCCCTGGACGCGTGCGTTCTCGCCCGCCGCGGCGGCGAGCGCCGCGAGGTCCGTGCTGCGGACGGCGAGCGCCGGCGGGCGCGCGAAGGCGAGGAACTCCTGGACCTTCCGGTCGATGCGCCGCGTCTCGTCCTCGAGCACGGAGAGCAGCTCGTCGTAGTCGCGCCGCGCCTCCACGCTCGTGCCGGGGCCCTCGGGCAGCTCGCGCCGGAGGCGGCGGGCGCTCATGGCGATCGCGTTCAGGGGGTTGCGGACCTCGTGCGCCACGGTCGCGGCCAGCTCGCCCATGGCGGTGAGGCGGTCGCGGCGCCGCAGCGCCTCCTCGGCGCGCGCGTGCTCCTCGCTCAGGGCCGAATACTTGCGGCCGAGCCAGGCCGTGCCGACGCCGAGCCCGGCCAGCGCGAGCACGGCGGTGAGCGACAACGCCGTGCGGGCGAACAGGCGCCGCTCGGCCCGGCGCAGCGCGTCCAGGCGCATGCCCAGCCGCAGCCACGCCTCTTCGCCCTCGCCGAGGGGTACACGGCCAGCCAGCTCCAGCACCGGGCGCCCGTCCACCTCGCCCTCGCGCTCGTCCGTCTCCGCCTCCACCGCGGGCGGCGGCGCCGGCAGCGGCGCGCCGTGGACGATGCGCACGGAATCGCCCTCCAGCGCCAGGTAGGCGATCCCGTCGGTCGCGGTCATCACCTCGCGCAGGAGCGCGTCGAGCGAGACGCTGCCGAGCAGGCCGGCGACCGCGGCCGCGTCGGCGTTGAGCACGATCGCGCCCCCGCCGTGGCGGCGCACGCCGGCGGCCAATCGCGCGCCGTCGCCCCGGCGCGGCGTGTGCACGTCGGTGGCGGCCTCCGCCTCGGCGCCCGAGAGCAGGCGCTCCAGCACCCTCCCGCCCAGGCGCGGGCCGTGCGGCTGGCCGGCGCCACCCGTCGTCCGCTCCACCGTCCCGTCGGCGGTGAAGAGGCTGACGCGGAAGAGCGCGTGCCGACGCGCGACCTCGTCGAGCCGCGCCTGCGACAGCCGTCCCGCGCGGTCCAGCTCGGCGAGCAGGCGCGCGTTGTCCAGGAGCCGTCCCGCCAGTTGCGCCTCCGCCAGGCGTCCGGCCGCGTGGCTCGAGCGCGCCGCCGCCGCGACCGCCTCACGCAGCGTGGCCGCCTGGTCGCGCAGGACCGACAGCAGCTCCCGGCGCGTGCCCGCGTGGTCGAGCCACAGCAGCCCCACGAAACCGAGGGCCAGCGCGACCGCGCCTGCGGCCACGCGCGCCGTGCTCGACACCCCGTGCCCCGGTCGTTCCATCGCCGCCTGTGCTTCAGCAACGGCGGTGCCATCACCTCGTGTCGGATGGCCGGGGCCAGGCCCCCGGAACGGCGCAAGCCTGGCGCCCCCGTGGGCTCGCCGCGCAGGCCTTGCGGTCGGGTCGCCCCGATCGGTCTCGGCGCGTACTCTAGGTGGGAAGCTCCCAGCCGGGCCGGTATTCCTCGCGCAGGAACTCGTCCGCTTCCGGGGCGTTGGTCGCGCGCATCGTCTCGGCGTCCCACCGCAGCCGCCTGCGCGTGCGGAGCGCCACGTTGCCGAGGAGGATCAGCTCGGTCAGGCGTGCGCCGTAGGAGAAGTCGCTGCAGGCTGGACGGCCTCCCTTGCAGGCCTGGAGCCAGTCGGCGTGATGGCCCTCGACCCGCGGGAGCGTCTTGGGGGGGCGGACGTACTCGCGGTGCCGCGCCAGCGGGAGGAGGCGGGGCATGCCCGACCAGCCGGCGCAGGTGATGAGCCCGCGCTCGCCGACGAACAGGATGCCATTGTCTCCCTCGCCGAGCCGCTGCCTCGGGTCCTCGGGGTCGATCGCCGGCGGCGTGGCGGGCCGCAGGCCGCCGTCGTACCAGTGGACCGCGAGCGGTGCCCGCCCGCCACGCGCCGCGAAGCGCCAGGTGACGATCATGCCGCGCGGGCACATCTCGGGATCCACCGCGCTCGCCGTGGCCTCGACGGTCTCGGGAACGGCGAGATCGAGAGCGTTGAAGGCAGGGTCGAGGTTGTGGACCGCCATGTCCGGCAGCGTGCCGCCGCCGAAGGCCCAGAAGCCGCGCCAGCGCGCGGGCGCGTAGGCGGGGTGGTAGGGACGGACGGCGCGCGGGCCGAGCCAGAGGTCCCAGTTGAGCCCGCTCGGCACCTCGGGCGTGCCGTCGGGCCTCGTGACCGGCCTGAGCGGCCCCGCCGAGCCGCTCCACGCGTGCACCTCGCGCACGGCGCCGATGGCGCCGTCCGCGATCCATTCGGCGGTCAGGCGGTGGCCTTCGCTCGAGCGGCCCTGGTTGCCCATCTGCGTGGCCACGCCCGTCTCGGCGGCCACCCGCGCCACGGCGCGGGCCTCCCAGACGTTGTGCGTGAGCGGCTTCTCGCAGTACACGTGTTTGCCCGCCTTCATGGCGAGCACCGCGGCGTACGCGTGGACGTGGTCGGGCGTGGCGATCAGCACGGCATCGATCGCCTTCTCCCTCTCCAGCATCACCCGGAAGTCCTCGTAGACCGCGCAGCGGAAAAGAGGCGTTCGAGCGGCGTACCGGCTCTCGATCTCGGCCCGCACCGGCCCGCGGCCCGCGCGGCCGCCGTAGTAGAAGGCGGACATGTCCCAGTCCTCGGCCGGGTCTGCCAGCGCGATGATCTGGCAGTCGTTCTCCTGGAAGAGGGCGCGCGCGTTGTGCAGGCCCTGGCCGCCGGCGCCGATCAGGGCCACGTTCACCTTGTCGCTGGGGGCCACGGACCCCGGGCCGCCCAATACGTGGCGAGGGACGATGGTCGCGGAGGCGGCGGCCGCCGAGGCCGAGGCGATGAACCGGCGACGGCCGAGCGGCTTCTCTCTGCTCATGGTCCCTCCGCGCGGGGCTGCGCGTGAACGGCGGGCAGCAGCCGGAATCTACATCAGGCGCGGCCCCACCCAGGCCTCGCATCCATGGGCCGTGAGGCTCACTTGATGGAGCACCCGACGACGCCGGGAACCCGCCGGCCGGCCTAGTTTCGTTACTGGAGGACGAAAGCATGAAGTCCGCAGGAACGTGGGCCGCCGTGGCGGCGGCCGTGGTGCTTATGGCGCCGGTGCCGGCATCGGCGCACTGCGACGCGCTCGACGGGCCGGTGGTGCAGGACGCGCGCGCGGCCCTGGAGAAGGGCGACGTGGCGCCGGCGCTGAAGTGGGTTCCGCCCGCCGCGGAGGCGGAGGTGCGCGGCGCGTTCCGGCAGGCGGTGGCCGTGCGCGGGCTCGGCCGGGAGGCGCAGTCGCTGGCCGATCGGTATTTCTTCGAGACGCTGGTGCGGCTGCACCGCGCCGGTGAAGGCGAGGAGTACACGGGGTTGAAGCCGGCCGGCTCGGCGGTGGACCCCGCGGTGCGGGCCGCCGACGAGGCGCTGCAGTGCGAGTGCATGGACGCGCTGCGGCGGCTCGTCGCGACGAAGCTGGAGCACGGGCTCGCCGCGCGGCTCGACCGAGTGCTCGCCGCGCGCAAGCGCGCCGGCGAGAGCGTGGAGCGGGGGCGCGAATACGTCGCCGCCTACACCGAGTTCGTCCACTACGCCGAGCGCGTGCACCAGGCCGTCACGGGCAGCGCGCCGCACGGCGAGGCGCGCGAGACGCGCGCGGTGCACCCGTAGCGGCGCGTTCGGCCGCACGGCCTGGAGGTGAAGGATGGCACGCAAGGCACTGCTCGTCTGCGGCATCGTGTCGTCGCTGCTCTACGTCGCCATGAACGTCCTCTCGGCAATGCGCTACGAGGGGTATAGCTCCGCCTCCCAGACCATCAGCGAGCTGTCGGCGATCGGCGCGCCGAGCCGGCCGCTCTGGGTCGGCCTGGGCATCGTCTACACGCTGCTGGTGGCCGCCTTCGGGTGGGGCGTGTGGAGGTCCGCGGGGACGAACCGCCGCCTGCGCGTGGTCGGGGCCCTGTTCGTCGCCAACGGGCTGATCGGGCTCGGCTGGCCGCCGATGCATCCGCGCGGGACGCCGTTCACCCTGACCGATACCCTTCACATCGTCTTCACGGCGGTCACGGTCTCGGTGTTCATGCTGGCGATCGGCTTCGGAGCGGGAGCGCTCGGCCGGAGGTTCCGCCGGTATTCCCTCGCGACGCTGGCCGTCGTCGCCTTGTTCGGGGTGTTGACCGGGCTGGAGGCGCCCCGCGTGGCCGCCGGCCTGCCCACTCCCTGGATCGGGGTGTGGGAACGCATCAACGCCGGCGCGTACGCGCTGTGGGTGATCGTGCTGGCCGTCGCGCTGCTGCGCGCGCCGAAGGCCGTCGCCAGGGGCGTGCGACGCGACGCGAGCTCCGTCCACGGCTTCGTGCGCCCCGGGTTCGAGGCGGTGCGCGAGGCCTTCGCCGACAACTTCTCCCGCCGAGGGGAGCTCGGAGGCGCCTGCTGCATCTACCGGCACGGCGAGAAGGTGGTCGACCTCTGGGGCGGGATCCGCGACAAGGCCACCGGCCAGCCGTGGGAAGAGGACACCATGGTCCTCGTGCACTCGACCAGCAAGGGCCTCGCCGCGATGACCCTGGCCCTGGCCCACTCGCGCGGCTGGCTCGACTACGACGAGCGCGTGCGCACGTATTGGCCCGAGTTCGCGCAGGAGGGCAAGGACCGGATGACGGTGCGGCAGCTGCTCGCCCACCAGGGCGGCCTGTTCGCGTTCGGCCAGGGTCTCGAAAAGAGCGTCTTCGCGGACCCGGACCGGCTGGCGGCCGCGCTGGCGCGGGCGAAGCCGGCGTGGGAGCCGGGAAGCCGCCAGGCCTATCACGCGATCAGCCTGGGGTTCTTCGAGGGCGAGCTGCTCCGCCGCGTCGATCCCGGGCACCGCAGCCTCGGCCAGTTCTTCCAGGAGGAGATCGCCTCACCGCTCGGGCTGGATTTCTACATCCGGCTGCCCGAGTCGATCCCGAACTCCCGGCTGGCCGTGCTCGAGAGGGCCGGCGTGCTCGCGACGCTGGCGCACTTCCCGCTCCCGCTGATGCTGGCGTCCCTGAACCCTCGTTCCGCGATCCACCGGGCGCTGATCGGCAACCCGGCGGCGGCACTGCCCGTGGACGAGGAGCGCGTCTACGCGCGCAACCTCGAGGTCCCCTCGGGCGGCGGCGTGGGGACGGCCCGCGCCATCGCAGGGGCCTACAGCGCGTTCGCCACGGCGGGCGGGCCCCTCGGACTGCGCGCCGAGACGCTGCAGGCGCTGAGCGCGCCCGCCGTCCCCTCGGCGCACGGCTTCTATGACGAAGGCATGAAGGGAGAGGTCCCGTTCTCGCTGGGATTCATGAAGCCCAGCCCGAGCTGGCCGTTCGGCCACGAGGGCGCGTTCGGCTCGCCCGGCGCGGGTGGGTCCCTCGGCTTCGCCGATCCCCGGACCGGCCTGGCCTACGCCTACGTCACCAACCGCATGGGCACGACGGTGACCGGGGATCCGCGGGATCTGGCGCTGAGAAGCGCCATCCCGCCGGACCTGGAGGGCGTGCGCGCGCCGTCCGCGACGGCCGCCTAGTCGGCGACGCCGGCGAACGGCCAGGCGGTCCGGCCACGGCCTACTCGACGCGCGCGTGCTTCCTCATCTCGAGACGCCCGATCTGGGCCCGGTGCACCTCGTCCGGGCCGTCGGCCAGGCGCAGCGTGCGCGCCTGCGAGAAGGCGCGCGCCAGGAAGAAGTCCTGGCACACGCCGGCCCCGCCGTGCACCTGGATCGCGCGATCGAGGACGCGCTGCGTCATGTTCGGCACCGCCACCTTGATCTGCGCGATCTCCGAGCGCGCGGCCTTGTTCCCGGCCGTGTCCATCAGCCACGCCGCGCGCATCACCAGCAGCCGCGCCTGGTCGATCTCGATCCGCGACTCCGCGATGCGCTCCAGGGTCACGTCGTGCTCGAAGAGCCGCTTGCCGAACGCGACCCGCGAAGAGGCGCGGCGGCAGAGCGCCTCCAGCGCGCGCTCCGCCACCCCGACCTGCCGCATGCAGTGGTGGATCCGGCCGGGGCCGAGCCGGCCCTGCGCGATCTCGAAGCCGCGGCCCTCGCCGAGCAGCAGGTTCGAGACCGGCACGCGCACGCCCTGGAAGAGCACCTCGCCGTGGCCGTGCGGCGCGTCGTCGTAGCCGAACACGTCGAGCATGCGCAGCACGGTGACGCCGGGTGTGTCGCGCGGGACCAGGACCATGGACTGCCGGCGGTGCGGGTCGGGGTTCTGCGGGTCGGTCTGGCCCATGTAGATGAAGACGCGGCAACGCGGATCGCCCGCCCCGGATACCCACCACTTGCGGCCGTCGAGCACGTAGTGGCCGCCGTCGCGCACGATCGAGGCGCGGATGTTGGTCGCGTCGGAGGAGGCGACCTGCGGCTCGGTCATCGCGAAGGCGGAGCGGATGTCGCCTTCGAGCAGTGGCTTCAGCCAGCGCTCCTTCTGCTCCGCGCTGCCGTAGCGCGCCAGGACCTCCATGTTCCCGGTATCGGGCGCGGAGCAGTTGAAGACCTCGGGCGCGATCGGGGAGCGGCCCGTCCGCTCGCACAGCGGCGCGTACTCGAGGTTGCCGAGGCCGGGCCCGAGCTCAGGGTCGGGAAGGAACAGGTTCCACAGGCCCTCCGCCCGCGCGCGCGCCTTCAGCTCCTCGATCACCGGCGGCACCTGCCAGCGCGTGGTCCCGGCCGCGAGCTGCTCCTCGTAGACGCGCTCCGCCGGCGTCACGTGCACCTCCATGAACTCCGACAGCCGGGCGAGGTAGTCCCGGGTCCGCGGCGAGTACTCGAAGTCCATGGTCGTCCTCCGCGGCCGGCGGCCGGCGGCTTCAGCTCCCGGGTAGCTGCCGCCGGGCCTGCCCGGCCAGCAGACGCACGTGGTCGATGAGCCGCGCGAACCGCTCGTCGCGCGTGAGCCCCTGGCGCCACCGGTAGTAGATCTGCTGCACGACCACCGCCGTCTTGAACAGCCCGAAGCAGTAGTAGAAGGTGACGTCCGGCACCGCGCGCCCGGTGCGCGCGGCGTAGCGCTCCACCAGCCCGGCGCGCGTGAGGCTGCCGGGGGCCGCGGTGGGCCCGAACGCCGACGCCCGCAGCGGCTCCGGGTCGGCGGCCTCCACCCAGTAGCAGAGCGTCGTGCCGAGGTCCATCAGCGGATCGCCGAGCGTGGACATCTCCCAATCGAGGATGCCGACGATGCGCGTGAGGTCCGCGGGGTCGAGGACCAGGTTGTCGTACTTGTAGTCGTTGTGGATCAGCGCGCCGGGTCCGTCGGGCGGCACGCGCGCGGCCAGCCAGCCGGCCACCGCGTCCATGTCCGGGACATCGTCGGTCTGCGCGTCGCGGTAGCGCCGCGTCCAGCCGCTGACCTGTCGCTCGCAATACCCCTGCGGCCGGCCCAGGTCGCCCAGGCCCACCGCCTGCGGGTCGATCGCGTGCAGCTCGGCCAGCCCGTCGATCGCCGCCTCGGACAGCCGCCGCGCCGCCGTCTCGTCCAGGACCGCTCCCGGCGGCGGATCGCGCCGCAGGATCACGCCCCGCACACGCTCCATCAGGTAGAACTTCGCTCCGATCACCGTCTCGTCCTCGCAGAACGCGATCACCTTCGGCGCGCGCGGGTAGGCCGGGGCGAGGCGGGACAGGATGCGGAACTCGCGGGCCATGTCGTGCGCCGACTTGACGGTGGAGCCAAGCGGCGGCCGCCGCAGCACCGCCTCCCGCCCGTCCGCCCGCACGAGATACGTCAGGTTCGAATGGCCGCCCCGGAACTGCTCGACCTCGACCGCGGCGCCGGGCCGGGCCAGCACCTCGCGCAGGTACGGCGCGAGGCGGGCGAGGTCCAGCTCCTCGCCCGGGCGCACCGGCTGCGGGCCGTCGGCCCAGTCCGCGCGGCTCGGGCCGGGGGCCATGGTCAGGACGGTCGTGACGCTAGTGCAGGAGCGAACGGCGGGTCAAGGCTTTTCGGCGCGCCGGCGCCGCCGGGCTAGGCGGCGGCGGTCCGCTTCGGCCGCGGCCGCAGCCGCGCGGTGAAATGACGCAGCGCGGACGGCTGCTCCACGATCTCCAGGGGCTGCAGCCGCTCGGGGGCGCCGAAGACCTCCGCGACCGCCTGGGCGACGTACGCGAGGTGCGAGCGCGTGTACACGCGCCGCGGGATGGCGAGCCGTACGAGGTCGAGCGGCACCGGCTGCTCGTCCGCTCCGGGCACGCTCCGCCCGCGCATGAGCTGGCCCACCTCGGTCGTGCGCACGCCGGCGTGCAGGTACAGCTCGCAGGCGATCGCCTGCCCGGGCAGCCCGAGCGGATCGACGTGCGGCGCGAACGCGCGGCTGTCGAGGTACACGGCGTGGCCGCCGGGCGGCCGCACGATCGGCACCCGGGCGGCCGCGAGCGCTTCCGCCAGCTCGCGGACCTGCGCGATGCGGTCGGCGAGATACGAAGGCTCCAGCGCCTCGCGCAGGCCGATCGCCACCGCGTCGAGGTCGCGCCCGGCGAGCCCGCCGTAGGTCGGGAATCCCTCGCCGACCACCATGCCGGCGCGGATGCGCTCGGCGAGGGCGTGGTCGCGCAGGGCGACGAACCCGCCGATGTTGACCAGCCCGTCCTTCTTCGCGCTCATCAGGCAGCCGTCCGACAGGTCGAAATACGCGCG
>DATBIZ010000622.1:0-1597 GCA_036556645.1 Vicinamibacteria bacterium
CCGGCCGCCCATCCGAGCGCCTTCATCGTGCGTGGCCTCCTGGGTCCCCACCCGTGGACACGGGACCCGCTCCGCGCCGAAGCAACCGCCGTGCCGCCGCGCGTCCGCGGCGGATGTCCCGCCTCCGCAGCGCGATACGCGAACGACGCCGCGGCCGGGCATGTCTCCGTGCACGGACACCGCTGACGCCTTCCGCGCGCACCGGCGCCGGTATACTCCGCGGCATGCCCGGCCTGTACCTGGGGAAGGAAGTCGATCCCGCCACCGGCGCGCTCGGCGCGCGCGTGGATCTGGATCCCTCCGACCTGCTCACGCACGGCCTGATCGTCGGCATGACCGGCTCGGGCAAGACGGGGCTGGCGGTCGTGGCGATCGAAGAGGCCCTGCGCCAGGGCATCCCCGTGCTCGCCATCGACCCGAAGGGCGACCTGGGCAACCTGCTCCTGCTCTTCGAAGCGCTCGACGGCGCGTCGTTCGCGCCGTGGGTGGACGCCGAGGCCGCCGGCGACGATCGTGCCGTGAAAGGCGAGCAGGCCGCGCTGGCCTGGCGCCGCGGGCTGGCCGAGTGGGGGCTCGGGCCGGCGGACATCGCCGCGCTGCGCCAGGCGCACGAAGCCACGATCTACACGCCGGGCTCGAGCGCCGGCGTGCCGCTCGACCTGTTCGGCGCGCTGCGGCGGCCGAGCATCCCGTTCGAGAGCGCGGCCGAGGACCTGCGCGACGAGATCGCCGGCATCACGGCCGGCCTGCTCGGCCTGCTGCACCTCGAGGCCGACCCGCTCCGCTCGCGCGAGGCGATCCTGCTGGGCACGCTGATCGAGCGGGCCTGGCGCGACGGCCGCGACGTCTCGCTGGAGACGCTCGTGACCGGCGTGGCCGAGCCGCCGTTCGACACGCTCGGGGCGCTGCCCCTCGAGAGCGCCTATCCGCGCCAGGACCGCCAGGAGCTGATGCTGGCGCTCAACACGCTGCTCGCCTCGCCGCAATTCGAGGCCTGGCGGCAGGGCGAGCCGCTGGACGTCGAGCGCCTGCTGCGCGCGCCGGACGGGCGGCCGCGGCTGTCGATCGTCTCGACCGCCCACCTCGGCGACGCGGAGCGCCTCTTCGTGACCGCGCTGCTGCTCGACAAGGTGAAGACCTGGATGCGCCGCCAGGGCGGCACCTCGCGCCTGCGCGCGCTCGTCTACATGGACGAGATCCACGGCTATTTCCCGCCGCACCCGGCCAACCCTCCTTCGAAGCGCCCGCTGCTCACCCTGCTCAAGCAGGCCCGCTCGCAGGGCGTGGGCGTGCTGCTCGCCACCCAGAACCCGGTGGACCTCGACTACAAGGGCCTCGCCAACACCGGGGTGTGGCTGGTGGGGAAGCTGCAGACGGCGCAGGACCGCGCGCGGCTGCGCGAGGGGCTGCTCGGTGCGGGCATGGAGCCGGCGGCGCTCGACCGCGCGCTCGACGCCACGCGCAAGCGCGTGTTCCTGCTGCACGACGTGCACCGTCCGGCGCCGCTGCTCGTCCACTCGCGCTGGTCGCTGGCCTACCTGCGCGGGCCGCTCACCCGCGACGACATCGCGCGGCTGCAGCCCGGCGGCAAGGCCGC
>DATBIZ010000623.1:0-4295 GCA_036556645.1 Vicinamibacteria bacterium
GCTGGTGCTGATCAACGGCAAGCGGCGGCACACCAGCGCCCTCGTGCACCTCAACGGCAGCATCGGCCGCGGCTCCACCGGGGTGGACCTGAACGCGATCCCCCTGAGCGCGATCGAGCGCATCGAGGTGCTGCGCGACGGGGCGGCCGCCCAGTACGGCTCGGACGCGATCGCGGGCGTGATCAACATCGTGCTGAAGTCGGGCGTGACGCCGCCCACCCTGACCCTGAAGGCCGGCTCCACCACGCACGACGACGGCCGGCTCCTCGACGGCAGCGGCAACTGGGGCTTCCGCCTCGGCCGCGGCTCCGTGCTGCTCTCCGCCGAGTACCGGGACCGCGAGCCGACCAACCGCGCCGGCAACGACCCCCGCGACCAGGTCCGTCCCGGCGACGCCGGCAACAACCGGGTGGAGCAGCCGAACCACCACTGGGGCGATTCGGAGGAGTGGAACGCGATGGCGTTCCTGGACGCGACCGTGCCCCTCGGCGCAGACGACTCGTCGTTCTTCTACGCGTTCGGCGGCTACAGCCGGCGCGAGGGCTCGCACGGCGGCTTCTACCGGCGCGCGCTCGACGCGCGCAACTGGCCCCAGATCTACCCGCTCGGCTTCCTGCCCCTGATCGAGCCCGACATCGACGACGCCTCGGCCACCGCGGGCGTGCGCGGCACGCGCGGCGAGTGGTTCTGGGACCTGAGCGGCCAGGCCGGCCACAACCGGTTCGAGTTCCACGTGGCGGACAGCCTCAACGTCTCGCTGGGGCCCGCGGTGCCGCCGAACCAGACCTCGTTCTACGCGGGCGCGCTCGTGTTCCAGCACCTGCTCG
Organism: Vicinamibacteria bacterium; assembly: GCA_036556645.1. Lineage (GTDB taxonomy): Bacteria > Acidobacteriota > Vicinamibacteria > Fen-336 > Fen-336 > DATKEG01. The sequence continues at coordinate 828 of DATBIZ010000623.1, forward strand.
CCAACTTCGACCTGAGCCGCTCGTTCGAGGTCGGCCTCGCCGGGCCGCTCAACGTCGCGTTCGGCGCGGAGGCGCGCCGCGAGAAATACGGGCTGGAGGCGGGCGAGCCGGCCTCGTACGCCGACGGCGGCGTGCGCGACCAGTTCGGCAACGTCGCGCCGTTCGGCGCGCAGGTGTTCCCCGGCTTCCGGCCCTCGAACGAGGTGGACGCGTCGCGCAACAGCGTGGCCGCCTACCTCGACCTGGAGGGCGACCTGCACGACCTGCTGCGGGTGGGGGTGGCCGGCCGCGTGGAGAACTACAGCGACTTCGGCAGCACCGCGGACGGCAAGCTGACCGTGCGGCTCGCCCCGCACAAGCGCTTCGTGGTGCGGGGCGCGGTCAGCACCGGGTTCCGCGCGCCCTCGCTCGGCCAGATCCACTTCTCCTCGACCGCGACCAACTTCATCAACGTCCCCGGCCAGGGCCTGGTGCCGTTCGAGTCGCTGACCATGCCGGTGGCCAGCGCACCCGCGCGGGCGCTGGGCGCGCAGGACCTCAAGCCCGAGGAGTCGCTGCACTACAGCGGCGGGCTGGTGGTGAACCCGACCGACGCGCTGGAGATGACCGTGGACGTGTACCGCATCGACATCGACGACCGCGTCGTGCTCTCCGGCAACTTCAACCAGCCCCAGGTGCAGCCGCTGCTGCGCCCCTTCGGGGCGAACAGCGGGCGCTTCTTCACCAACGCGATCGACACCGAGACCAAGGGCATCGAGGCCACCGCCACCTATCGCTTCGACCTCTCCGCCGCCGGCACGCTGCGCCTGGGCGCCGCCTACAGCGGCCCGCTCGGCGCGGAGACGGACGGTCCCAACCCGTACTACGGCACGCGCATCGTGGGCACCATCGCCACCCCGCCGCAGCTCGCCGGGCTGGAGGCCGTGCTGTTCGACCGCATCGAGCGGCGCCGCATCGAGTGCGGCCAGCCGAAGGACAGCGTGCGCCTCTCCGGCGACTGGAGCCGGGGCGGCTGGAGCGGGCTCGTCCGGGCGAGCCGCTACGGCGAGTACTGCAGCTTCACCGCGCTGGCGCAAGACGACCAGATCTACGACCCCGCGTGGCTCACCGACGTGGAGCTGGCCTATACGCGGGGCCGCCTCACCGCGCGCGCGGGGGCGCAGAACCTGTTCGACACGCTTCCGGAGCGGAACACTCCGGTGAACTCCTTCAACGGCATCCAGACCTACCCGAGCCACTCGCCGTTCGGGATGAACGGCCGCTTCGTCTACGGCCGCCTGACCGTGCGCTTCTGAACCTCCATTAATGAGGTAGCCGGCCGCGCCGGCGTTCTGCGGGCGCCGTGCCCGAAGACCGCGCCGCGGGCGTGCGCTGGCTCACAACGCCGCGCCGGCCTAAGGCGGCTTGTGCCCTCTTCTCGGGCGAACGCCCGATGGATGGGCGTTCGCGGACTCTCTAGGCTCGCGTCGTGCATCGGAAGCTCCGGGGGAGGGTGACCGGCCGGGGACGTTCCTCGACGGCCGGCGCCAGTCCCGAGTCCGCGACGTCCCTCCCGACCCGGCTGCCTCGCGCGGAGGCCACGCCCCGCTCCTGAAATCCAGGCGGGGCCGAGGCTCGGGTCGGTCGTGAACCGTGCGCCGGCGGGAGCCTCCCCGCCGCGGCGCGAAGGAGCTGACCGTGACGACCCGCGGTGTGCCCGGCCGGGCACTGGTCGCCGTGCCGGCGTTTCTCGCCCTGCTGATCGCCGCCCCCCACGTGGCGCGGACCACGCGCGCCGAGGCCGTGCCGGGCGGGACGTTGTGGCTTTCGCCCGACGGCGCGCTCTCGGACGCGGATGCGGCGGAGTCCGGCGGGCGCGCGGCCTTCTCGGTCTCCAGGCCGGTGCGCGGGAAGGCCGCCGGGCCGCTGCTCCGGTTCGACCTGTCCGCCCTCCCCGCGGACGCCGTGATCCAGGACGCCACGCTGTACCTGACGCTGGTGGAGACCGACGGGGCGGCCGAAGACGGCTATGCGGTGGCCGCGCGCAAGGTCGTGGGCCGCAAGCCGGCCGTCGCCGCCCGCGAGGACGGCGCCGTGCACGCCGCGCTTGGCGAGCCCGAGCTCTCGCCCGCGTACGACGTGCGCGACGTGGATCACGAGCCGGGCGTGAAGGCGTGGTCCCTGACGCGGATGGCGCAGGAGTGGCACGCCGACCCGGCGGGCAACCTCGGAGTGCTGCTCGAAGGCGACGCGTCCCTGCCGGCCGATCGCCGCCGCGCGTTCGCGGGCGCGACCGCTCCCGAGGACGGCACGCGGCCGTTGCTGCGCGTCACCTACGCCCAGCCGCCGCTGCGGATGACCGTGCGGCCCGAGGATACGTACCTGAACCTCGACGCGAAGAACTACGGCCGCGCCGCCGTGCTCGGCACCTACACCTGGCGCGCAGCGCGGCCCGCCAACGTGATCCTGATGAAGTTCGACCTGTCGGCGCTCCCCGCGGGCGCGGTGGTGCAGTCCGCGGCCGTGCAGGCGATGCTGGTGGGCAGCGACGCGGGGCCGGAGACGACCTACAAGGTATCGGTGCACAAGGTGGTGGGGAAGAGCCCCGTCCTGGCCTCGGCCACCGGCTACACCACCGACGGCGTCGAGCCCTGGACCGCGAACGCGTGCTGCGAGAACGGCGTCCCGCTCGCGCAGGCCGACATCTCGGCCGCGCACGACGTGCGCGCGGTCGACAAGCGGCGCGCCTACAAGGTGTGGACCGTCACCCGGATGGTGAAGGAGTGGATCGCGGACCCGGCCAGCAACTTCGGCCTGCTGCTCAACGCGGACACGTCGAAGCCCAGCGACCGCTGGCGGTACTTCGCCAGCATGGAGGATCCGGACCCGGCGCGCCGGCCGTTCCTGCGCGTCCTCTACACGCTGCCGGCGGGAGACGCGGCCGCGCCCGTGATCTCGATCTCGGCGCCCGCCGCCGGCGCGTCCGTGGGGGGCACGGTCGCGGTGACCGCTCAGGCCAGCGATGACCTCGGCGTGGCCGGGGTGCAGTTCCAGGTGGACGGGGCGAACCTCGGCACCGAAGACGTCACCGCGCCCTGGGCGATCTCGTGGAACACGACCGGGCTCGCCAACGGCGCCCACGGCCTCACCGCGGTCGCGCGCGACGCCGCCGGCAACCGGACGACCTCGCCCGTGGTGCCTGTGACCGTGGCCAACGACCGGACGTCGCCCGCGGTCTCCGTGACCGCGCCCTCGGCGGGCGCCGAGGTCTCCGGCATGATCACGGTGACCGCCGCCGCCAGCGACGACGTCGGCGTCGCCGGCGTGCAGTTCAAGCTCGACGGCGCGAACCTCGGACCGGAGGACGCCACGGCCCCGTATGCAGTCGCCTGGGACACCGCCGCCGCCGCCACCGGGGCCCACACCCTGACCGCCACCGCCCGCGACGCCGCGGGCAACCGCACGACGTCGGCCGGGGTCGGCGTGACC
>DATBIZ010000624.1:0-10595 GCA_036556645.1 Vicinamibacteria bacterium
GTGGGCGGCGGGGGCGTGTACCGTCGCTGCCCGCCGTCGCTGGAGAAGGGCGTGCCGTGCGAGGAGAAGGCGCTCTTGGCCGAGCCGCACCTGGTCTCGCCGGTCCTCTCCGGCATGCGCGCGGTGATGACGCGCGGCACCGGGCGCGGGCTGTACACGAACCCGGGCCTGCCCGCGGGCTTGCGCGTGTACGGCAAGACCGGCACCGCGGACGCGATCGGGATCAAGGAAGAGCTGCCGTGGAAGGTGGAGCTCGGGGTCTACGGCAAGCCGCACTCGTGGTTCGTCGCGCTCGCGGAGCCCGCGGCCGATGCGGAGTGCGCGCCGGCCGTGCCCCGCCGGCTCGGCCTCGCGCTGGTGATCCCGCGCGGCGGCCTGGGCGCGCTGAACGCCGGCCCCGCCGCGGCCGAGATCATCAACGCGATGTACAAGCTCGAGCTGTTCGGCAAGCCCGAGGAGCTGGAGAAGGCGGCGCAGGCCGCGCTCGCCGCGGCGCCGGCGCCGGGAGCCGCGCGCCCGGGCGCCTCGCCGGCGCCGCCGAACGCGTCGCCGGCACCGCCGCCGCCGAGCCCCACGCCACCGCCGGCGCGCTGACGTACACTCGTCCATCGTGGCCGCGGGGGCGAGCCACCAAACTTTTGGACGAAGGAGACGCATGAGAAAGATTCGCGTGGCGTGCGCCGCGCTCGCCGCGGCTTCGCTCGTCGCCGCGGCCGGCGCCGACACGAACGGCAAGCGCTTCGAGTGGACGACGAAGTCCGCCGAGGCGAAGACGATGCTGAAGGAGCTGCAGCTCCGCGTGGAGAACTTCCAGCAGGGGCCCCAGAACCGCCAGCTCGCGGAGAAGATGATGGCCGCGGACCCGAGCTTCGCGATGGGCCAGTACTACCTGTCCGTGTTCAACCCGAACCCCGACGAGGCCTTCAAGGAATACGAGAAGGCGCGCGAGCTGGCCAAGGGCGCCTCCGACGGCGAGCGCCGCTTCATCGAGGGCATGTACCACGCGCGCGCGAACCAGGGCGTGGACTTCCGCAAGGCGATCCCGCCGTTGGAGGCCGTGGCGAAGGACTACCCCGGCGAGCGGCTGGCGTGGGTGATCCTCGGCCAGCTCTACGCGGGCGACAACCAGGCCGCCAAGGCCAAGGACGCGTTCCTGAAGGCGCAGGCGATCGGGCCGAAGACCGCGCGCATCCAGACCTTCCTCGCCGGCGACGACCTGCTCAAGGGCAACTACGGCAAGGCGCGCGCCGTGTACCAGGACGTCGAGAAGAGCCTGCCGAAGGGCTCGGTGCCGTTCGCGATCCGGTTCGGCGTCACCTTCAGCCACCTCTACGAAGGCAACGTGGACGCCGGGCTCGAGTCGCTGCGCACCTACCTGGCCGAGTACAAGGCGGGCGGCCTCGACCAGCAGTTCCCCGAGGTGTTCATCTGGAACGCGATGGCGCGCATCAACCTGGAGAACGGACGCCTCGAAGAGGCGATGAAGAACTACGAGAAGGGCTACCAGAGCGTGCCCGGCTCCAAGCTGCCCGAGGACCAGAAGCAGACCTGGTACGGCCGCCTGCGCCACGGCAAGGCGCGCGTGCTCGCGAAGATGGGCAAGCACCCGGAGGCCTGGGCGGAGGCGGAAGCGGTGAGGCAGATGATCGAGCAGGGCGGCGAGCCGGCGAAGCAGTACTGGCCGGCCTACCACTACCTGGCCGGCTACGTGAAGCTCGAGGCCGGCGAGTACTCGACCGCGGTCGAGCACCTGAAGAAGGCGGACCAGAACAACCCCTTCGACGTGCTGCTCCTCGCCCGCGCGCTGGAGAAGAGCGGGCAGAAGGACGAGGCGAAGAAGGCCTACCAGAAGGTCGTGGACTCGCAGTGGCCCGGCATCGAGCGGCCGCTCGCCTATCCCGAGGCCAAGCGCAGGCTGCAAGCCCTCTGAGGCCTCCGGCCGCACCGGCCGCAGCCCCTCGGGGCTGCGGCCTTTTTCGTTTTCGCCTGCGGTAGAGTCCCTCCTCCCGTCACAGGAGGACCGCATGAACGCTCTGGCCTGGCTCGCCCTTGCCGCGGCATCCGCCGCGCCCGCCGCTCCGCCGGCGCCGGACTGGTACCGCTCGCTGGCGAGCGTGCACTGGGTCGTGAAGGACGTGGAGCGGGTCAAGCAGGCCTGGGCGAGGCTCGGGTACCCGGCGCTGGCCGACTTCGGCGACGTGGACCTGACGGTCGAGGTGCGCGGCCAGCTCACGCCGGCGCGCCTGCGCGTGGCCATGGCGAGCGTGGACGGCGTGGCCGTCTACTGGCTGCAGCCTCTCGACGGCGGCGGGGTGTACGGCGAGTTCCTGAAGGCGCACGGCGAGGGGATCTTCAGCCTGAACCACCTGGCGCCGTCGCGCGCCGCGCTCGACGCCGAGGTCGCGCGTCTGCAGGCCCTGGGGGTCGGCGTCCTCCAGTCGAGCGACGTGGACACCGGCGAGGGAACGCTCCGCATCGTCCACATGGACACCGCCGGCGAGGGCAAGTGGGCGCTCGGCCTCGTGCACGGGTCCGTGCCGGGCGTACCGGCGGCCGGCCCGGCGCCGCCGCTGCCGGCAAAGCTTGCGCAGGTCGCGTTCGTGGTCCGCGACTTCCAGGCGCCCTCCGCGTACTGGAGCCGGCTCGGCCTGCCGGCGCTCGCGGTTTCGCGCTCGCCCATCGGCGACCGCCTCTATCGCGGCCAGCCCGGACGGTTCGACCAGGAGCTGGCCTGGCAGCGGCACGGAGCCGTCGCCTACGAATGGATCCGCTCGCTGGCCGGCCCCAACGTGTACGAGGACTTCCTCCGGTCCCACGGCGAGGGGGTCCATCACCTGGGCTTCGACGTCGCGGACTTCGACAAAGCGGTCGCGGCCTGGACCGCCGCCGGGTTCCCGGTGGTCCAGTCCGGGACCTGGGGCTCCCCCGGTCAGCGGGGGTCGGGCCGGTACGCGTACCTGGACACCGAGGGCGCCGGGGGCTTGTACGTCGAGGTCCTCTGGACGCTCCGCTGAGCGCCGTCCGGTATGGCTCCTTGGTGGTGGTATACGAAAAACACTTGCCAGAATACGGCGGTCCGCGTATGCTCAACACCTCACACATCCAAACGTCAGAAAGGCTCAGGCGATGGCGGCCCTCCCTCTCATCGTCGGGACTGGTTCGTACGTCTGTACCCCGCTGGTACAGAACGCGACGCTGTTCGACTGGCTGCAGCCGCGGCGCCCCGACGGCGAGCGCGTGGCGCCCGAGTGGCTGGAGAAGAACCTCGGCGTCCGCCAGCGATCCTTCGACCTCGACTTTGAAACCGGTCGCAAACGGCCGCGCGAGGAAGGTGGTCTCTACGACGGAGACCTCGCCCTGCGCGCCGCGCGCGCCGCGCTCGAGGACGCCGGCCTCGCAGCCTCCGAGGTCGACGTGCTCGTCCACGTCTCGTGCACGCCCGATACCCTCTTCTTCCAGGACCACCTCCGCTTCCTCACCGGCGGCCTCGGCCTGCGCCGCGACGCCCACCTGATGCACTTCGACCTCGGGTGCGCCGGCCTGGCGCCCGCGCTGCGCGCCGCGCGCAGCGAGCTGGGCGCGCTCGGCCCCGACGCGACCGCGCTGCTGGTGGCCAGCAACAGCTCGAGCAGCTACCTGACGCGCGACACGATCGGGTTCTACCTCGGCCACCCGCACCCATGGGCCTGGCTCAGCCCGGCGCTCTTCGGCGACGGCGGAGGGGCGGTGGTGCTCCGCGCCGACGCGCGCGACCGCGACCGCGGGCTGCTCGACCTGTGGTACGAGACCCAGCCCGACACCGCGCTGGTGAGCTACGGCGCCGGCGGAGGCCTCGGCCCCACCAGCGGGCGCAACCTGGCCGAGCACGTCTTCCTCATGGAGCCGCAGGCGGTGGCGAAGTCGTACACGCCGATCCTGCGCCTGGCCTTCGAGCGCCTGATCCGGAACTGGCCGTCGCGCGTGCAGCCGCTGGCCGGCCATCCGTTCGACCTCGGGAAGATCAAGCGCTGGTACCTGCACCAGGCCAACCGCGTGGCCGTGCTGCGCACGGCCGAGGAGATCGGGCTGCCCGCGGACCGCGTGCCGACCAACGTCGAGTGCTACGGGAACACCTGCGCCGCCAGCACGCTGCTGCTCCTCGACTCGGACCGGCGGCGCGGGTCGGTGGAGGACGGCGACCTCGTGGCCTTCCTCTGGATCGGCGCCGGCGCCGGCGCGCAGTACGGCTACGCGCTCGCGCGCGTCTGACGCGCGCCTGGCCGCTGCGCCCCGGGCCTCGCTGCTAGACTGGTCCTGACCGCCCGCGGCGCGGGCGTCGCTCCATGACCGTCGAGCTGGGCCTCACGCGCGTCCTCACGGACCAGGGCCACCGCCGCGCCCTTCAGGGCCGGCGCGTCGGGCTCGTCTGCCACGAGGCCTCCGTGGACGAGCGGCTGCGGCACGCGACCGACCTCTTCCGCGACGCCCAGGAGCGGCTCGGGTTCCGCCTGACCGCGCTCTTCTCGCCGCAGCACGGGTTCTGGGGCCAGGACCAGGACAACATGATCGAGACCGCGCACGCGCGCTGGAAGGGGCTGCCGCTCTACAGCCTGTACAGCGAGACGCGGAAGCCCACGCCGGAGATGCTGGCCGACGTGGACACGGTCGTGGTGGACCTGCAGGACGTCGGCACGCGGATCTACACGTTCGCGTACACGATGAGCCACGTGATGGAGGCGGCGGCCGAGCTGGGCAAGGAGGTGGTCGTGCTCGACCGCCCCAACCCGATCGGCGGCGCGGTGGTGCAGGGCACCATGCTCGACCCCGCCTACCGGTCCTTCGTCGGCCTCTACCCGATGCCGACGCGGCACGGCCTGACCATGGGCGAGCTCGCCCGCCTGATGAACGAGGGCCACCAGCTCAACATCGGCCGGCGCTGCACGCTGCGCGTGGTCCCCATGGCGGGCTGGCGGCGGGCCATGCACTGGCCGGAGACCGGGCTCGTCTTCGTGCCGCCCTCGCCGAACATCCCGGTGCCGGAGAGCTGCGAGACGTTCCCCGGCTTCGTCTACTTCGAGGGCACGAACGTGTCCGAGGGCCGCGGCACCACCCGCCCCCTCGAGCAGTGCGCCGCGCCCTACGTCGACGCGGAGGGGCTGCTCGCGCACCTCGACCGCGCCGACCCGGGCTGGCGTGACGGCGCGATCGTGCGGCCGACCGCCTTCCAGCCGACGTTCCAGAAGCACGCGGGGCGGGTCTGCTTCGGGGCCTTCGTGCACCCGGTGGACCGCGCGGCGTTCAACCCGGTGCGCACCGGCCTGGCCCTGCTGCGCGGGATCGTGGAGCGCCACCCGCAGGACTTTGCCTGGAAGCAGCCCCCGTACGAATACGAACACGAGCGGCTGCCCATCGACGTGATCGCCGGCGGTCCCTGGGTGCGCGAGTGGGCGGAGGGCCGCCACGCCTTCGCGGACCTGCAGGCGCAGGAGGAGGACGCCGGGGCGCGGTTCGCGGCCGAGCGGCGGGAGTATCTTCTGTACCCGTGACCGCGCACCCGCTCACGCTCCGCGCGCTTCGCGCCCGCGCGGTGGACGTGCCGATGAGGCGGCCGCTCCGCACCGCCGGGGGCACGGTGGCCACCGCGCCCCTGGTGCTGATCGACCTCGAGACGGCCGAGGGCGTCGCCGGCCGCAGCTACCTTTTCTGTTACACGCCGGTGGCCATGGCGCCGGTGGTCGCGCTGCTCGAAGGCCTGGGGGCCGCGCTGGCGGGCCAGCCCGTGGTGCCGCTCGAGGTGGAGCGGTCGCTCCAGCACCGGTTCCGGCTGCTCGGGCCGCAAGGCCTCACCGGCATGGCCCTGGCCGGCATCGACATGGCCTGCTGGGACGCCACGGCCCGGGCCGCGGAGCTGCCCCTGGCGCGCCTGCTCGGCGGGACGTGCCGCGCCGTCCGCGCCTACAACAGCAACGGCCTCGGGCTGATCGGCGCGGAGGCGGCCGCGCGCGAGGCCGAGTCCCTGCTCGAGGACGGGTTCCGCGCGGTGAAGGTGCGCCTCGGCTACGCGGCGCTCGCGGAAGACCTCGCGGTCGTGCGCGCGGTGCGGCAGGCGGTGGGACCCGAGGTGGCGGTCATGGCGGACTACAACCAGAGCCTGAGCGTGCCGGAGGCGGTCCGCCGCGCGCAGGCGCTCGACGGCGAGGACCTGGCCTGGATCGAGGAGCCGGTCCGCGCCGACGACTACGAAGGCAGCGCCGAGGTGGCGCGCGCGGCGCGGACGCCGGTCCAGATCGGCGAGAACTGCTGGGGCCCCCACGACCTCGCGCGCGCGCTCCGCGCGCGCTCCGCGGACCTGCTGATGCCGGACGCGATGAAGATCGGCGGCGTCACCGGCTGGCTGCGCGCGGCCGCGCTGACCCAGGCGGCAGGGATCCCCACGTCGTCGCACCTGTTCCCGGAGCTGTCCGCGCACCTGCTGGCGGCGACTCCGACGGCGGACTGGCTCGAATACGCGGACTGGGCCGGCCCGATCCTGGGCGAGCCGCCGCGCGTCGTGGACGGCCACCTCCGGCCGCCCGACACGCCGGGCATCGGGCTCGAGTGGGACGAGGCCGCGGTCGCGCGCTTGTCCGCCGGCCGAGGCTAGCGGCCGAGCTCGCGGATGGAGATGTTCCGGAACTGCACCAGCGCGGGCGGCGAGGTCCAGACGCCGTCCTTCTTCGAGCCGTGGTGCTGCAGCGCGATGCGGCCGCGCGCCGGGAGCCCGGGCAGCTCGGCCTTGTCGATCACGGTCACCCCGTTGAGGACCACGGTGAGCCGGTTGCCGCCGAGCGTGATCTCGAACGTGTTCCACTCGCCGATGTTGCGGTCGGCGAGCGTCTTCGGCGTGACGCCCGCGCGCACGGACGCGGGCATCTTGTCGTCGGTGCGGTAGCCGTAGACCTCGCCCGACCCCACCGGCCAGCACCAGATGTTCACCTGCGCCTTGCTCTCGCCGCGCAGGTACACGCCCGAGTCCGAGTCGGGCATCGCCATCAGCACCGGCTTGCCCTTGAGGTCGCGCTTGGAGGAGCCGTCCGGCCGCACCAGGTGCACGTTCGGGTTCACGTAGGGCGTGTCCTTGATCCGCCAGTCCAGCCTGAGCACGAAGTCCCCGTACTCCTTCTCGCTCCAGAGGCTCTTGTCGCCCGGGGCCTCGCTCTCGGCGTCGTAGTCGATCGCGCCGCTCACGACCTTCCAGTGCCCGTTGTCGCCCTGGGGCACGCGCCAGCCGGCGAGGTCCTTGCCGTTGAACAGGGAGACGAACCCCGCGGGCGGCGCGTCCTGCGCGTGGACGGGCGGGAGCGCGGCCAGCAGCGCCGGGGCGGCGGGCAGCAGCACGGCAAGGAGCAGCCTCTTGGCGTTCATCCTCGATCCTCCTGGGCGGTACGCCGTAGATTAACGCCTACTCGACCAGGAACGTCACGCGCCGGAGCTGCTTCTGCCCCGACCGGCGGTCGTTCACGGCGACGCGCAGCTCGTAGCTGCCGGTGCCGAACGCGTCGAGCGGGAAGCGGCTGGTGTGCACCACGGGCGGGCCGTCCCTGTCGCCGGCGGCCACCGCGGACACCGGGGAGGCGGCCAGCAGCTTCGGCCCCGCCCACACCTGTGCCTGCAGCACCACGTCCGCGGCGCCGGCCGCATCACGGGCGGCGTTGTAGACGTAGAGCTGGAAGTAGAGCGCCTCGCCGCGCCGGAAGCGCTTGGTCGCCTGCACCTCGCGCATCTGCTCGGCGGCGGCCCCCTTCGCCGGGTCCGCGTTGGCGGGCCGGACGCCCGACGACAGGAAAAGGCTGCTGAGGGAGAGCTTGCCCGCGCCGACGTCGGGCACCTCCACCCACTCCGCGGCGCTGCCGAGCCGGCCGGTGGACTCCTCGCGCACGACGAGGCGGACGTCGTAGACCCCGGGCGGCAGCGGCGCCGACTTCTGGTAGCGCAGCCCGTCCTGGATCACCTGCCGGTGGCGGTCCGTGCCGAGCGACATCGCGACGCGCTCCGCCTGCAGGTTGGCGGCGACCTCGCCCTTGTCGTCGTAGACGATCGCGACCACCTCGAGCGCCGCCTCCTGCTTGCCGCCGACCTCCACGAACGTCACCGGCGCGAGGTCGATGGCGGCGGTGACGACGACCTGCGAGCCCGCCGGCGGCAGGCGCACGAAGTCGGCGCTGAGGCGCACGGGCAGCTCGCGCAGCGGGAACAGCGAGGAGAGGCCGCGCTGCAGGTCGGCCTCGCGGCGGGCGGCCGTGGTCTTCTCCGCCTGCGCGCGCAGGTCGGCCACCGTCGGCGCGTGGCGGTCGTCGGGCGCGAAGTAGCCCCGGCGCGTGCGGATGCGCACGCCGCGGCGGCCCGGCAGCTTGACCTCGATCTTGCGGAACTTGCCGTCGCGCGCGCTGTTGGCCGGCTCGTAGGCGAGCACGTACCGCGCCTCGGTGTCGGCCATGATGCGCTTGAAGCCCGCGACGAGGTCGTTGCTGCCGGCCACCAGGAACCCGCCGGTGTCCTCGGCCAGGCTGTGCATCGCGTCGCGCAGCGCGTGCTCGGACGCGCGCTCGATGGACTCGCGGACGCCGGGGGCGCCCATCACCGGCGTCCACGGCGACGAGGCGTCGAACCCGGCCATGCCCGCCAGCCCGCGCGTGTCCACCCCGTAGAGCACGACGCCGGAGCGGGTGGCCGCGTCCACGATCCGGCGCAGGTCGTAGGCCTGCGAGTTGCGGGTGCCCAGCCCGACCAGGAAGCCGTCGGAGGCGAGCACCATCATCTTGCGGCCGGCGAGCGGGGCCAGGCTGCGCACCACGTCCTCCAGCGTGCCCAGGGTGGCGCGGGAACGGTGGCCGGTCTCGGCCACGATCCGGTGCGCGGTGGCCTGCGCGTCGCGCATGGCCATCTCGCGCGTCATCCCCGGCTGCCACTGGATGATCTGCTCGACCGCGAGGCGCATCGCGTCCGGGTCGCCGCGGTCGACCAGCTCGGCCTGGTATTCGGTCATCTGCAGGCTGGGGTTCGCGGACGGGTCGGGGCGCGGCCGCGGCGTGAGCCGCTCGATCGCCCGCGTCAGCGCCACGCCGGGGCGGCTGAACGGGTGCACCTGCCCGAGCGCGCCGCTGGTGGCGATCAGGGCCACGAGGTCGTCCTCGCCGACCTGCTCGTCCACGAACCTCCGGAACGCCTGCTTCGCCTGCAGCAGGCTGCCGGGCGCCATGTGCAGGTCGTCCACCGCGAGCACGATGTAGCGCGGCGTGCGCTCTTCGGCCAAGGGGGCGGCCGGGCTCGCCGCCGGCCCCGCGCCGGGGGCCGCCTCCACCAGCACCGGCTGCGGCTGGCCGCGGCCCTCGCGGAAGTGCGTCACCCGCTGGCGCCGGCCGTCCTCCAGCACCTCGAAGTCCTCGGCACGCAGGCCGCGGATCGCCTGGCCGCTGCGGTCGGTCACCGCCACGTCGATCTGGACCAGCTCCGCGCGCGCCGGAGGCAGCGTGAGCGCCGGGTCCTCGGCGCGCGAGGGCGGCGGCGCCTGCGCCGCGCCCAGCGCCGGCCACGCCGCGCCGCCGGCCGCGGCCAGCCAAAGGAGCGCCCTCGTCCGGCTCTTCATGGGACGTCCATACTACTTGAGCCGTAGTAACCTGCGGCCATGCTCCGATCCATCCGGCGGTTCTTCGACGAACGCATCTCGGCGCCGGCCGCGCGCGGGGCCGAGGGCCGCGAGCACGCGCTGCGGCTGGCGGCCGCCGCGCTGTTGTTCGAGGTCGTGCGCGCGGACGCGGAGGTGAAGCCGGAAGAGCGCACGGTGATGCGCACCGCGATCCAGAGCGCGTTCGGGATCCCGGACGCCGCGGCGCAGGAGCTGATGGCGCTCGCCGAGGAGGAGTCGCGCGGGGCGGCCTCGCTCTTCGAGTTCACGAGCCTGATCGACCAGGGGTTCTCCCCGGACGAGAAGAAGCGGCTGGTCGAGCTGCTCTGGATGGTCAGCTTCGCGGACACGGAGAAGCACGCCGACGAAGAGCACATCGTGCGCAAGATCGCCGGGCTGCTGCACGTGCCTCACCCGGACTTCATCGACGCGAAGATCCGGGCGCGGTCGCAAACCGGAGGCCGGTAGACGGCGGAGCCTTCACGGCCGTGAGGCGCGCGGGTACCGAGGGGGCCCCGTACCCGTGCCGGTGCCCGTACCCGTACCCGTGGGACGTACCCGTACCCGGCCATGGCGGACCGTCTCGCGGCGCGGGGCTCGTCCGCCGGTCTCAGAACCCTGACAACAGGTTGAAGGTGAAATAGGCGCTCTTTCCCGGGCGGTCGAGGGGCTTCACGTAATCGAGCTGGAGCACCGCGAAGCCGAACAGGTTGAGCCGGGCGGTGCCGCCCACGCTCTTGACCACGTCCTTCTGGCCGCCGAATATGGCCGGCCGGCTGAGCGTGTCCCAGGCCACGCCGGCGTCGAAGAAGGCGCCGATCTCGATGGGCAGGGGGCCATACAGGCTCTTGGCGCCGAACAGGCCGAACAGCGGCGCGCGCACCTCGACGTTGCCGACGAGCAGCCGGCTGCCGAGCAGCCGGTCGTAGACGGGGCAGCCGCCGCCCGTCCC
>DATBIZ010000625.1:0-5248 GCA_036556645.1 Vicinamibacteria bacterium
GCCTCGATCACGCTGCCGGCGCTGGACGCCGAGGACGACGCGCTGGCGTTCGAGGTCGTGGGCGCCCCGGCGCACGGCACGGTGACGCTCGCGGGCGACGTCGCGACGTACACGCCGGCCACGCGCTACGTCGGGCCCGACAGCTTCACGTTCAAGGCCCGTGATCCGAGCGCGGAGTCCAACGTCGCGACCGTGTCGATCACGGTGCTGCAGACCAACGAGCCGCCGGTGGCGCCGGACGTGGCGGTCACGACACCGGAGGACACCCCGGTGCCGGTCGCGCTGCCGGCCACGGACCCGGACGGCGACGCGCTCACCATCACGTACACGGCGCCGGCGCACGGCGTGTTCGACGGCACGACGTATACGCCGTCGCCCGGCTATCACGGGCCGGACGCGTTCACCTACACCGCCACCGACCCCGAGGACGAGAGCGATACCGGCACGGTGACCATCACGGTCACTCCGGTCAACGACGCGCCGGTGGCGGCGAGCCAGGCGCTCTCGACGGCCGAAGACACGCCGTTGCCGGTGGTGCTCACGGCCACCGACGTGGAAGGCGACGGCCTCTCGTTTGCGGTCATGGCCGGCCCGCAGCACGGGACGCTGTCGGGGACGGGGCCGAGCCTGACCTACACGCCGGCGCCCGACTACCACGGGCCGGACAGCTTCACCTTCCAGGCCAACGACGGCGCGCTCGACTCGAACGTGGCCACGGTCGCGATCGTGGTCACGCCGGTCAACGACGCGCCGGTGGCGGCGGACCAGGCGGTGGAGACGGCCGAGGACACCGCGGTCGCGATCACGCTCGGGGCGGCGGACGCGGACGGCGACCCGCTCACCTATGCGGTCGTGGCCGGCCCGCAGCACGGGACGCTATCGGGGACGGGGCCGAGCCTGACCTACACGCCGGCGGCCGACTACCACGGGCCCGACAGCTTCACCTTCAAGGCCAACGACGGCGCGCTCGACTCGAACGTGGCCACGGTCACGATCGAGGTCACGCCGGTGAACGACGCGCCGGTGGCGGCGGACCAGGCGGTGGCCACCGACGAGGACACGCCGATCGGCGTCACGCTGGTCGCCGCCGACCCCGAGGGCGATGCGCTCGTCTACGCGGTGGTGGCTGGCCCGCAGCACGGGTCGCTCTCCGGCGCCGGCGCGAGCCTGACCTACACCCCGGAGGCCGACTACCACGGGCCGGACAGCTTCACCTTCCGCGCCCGCGACGGCACGCTCGACTCGAACGTCGCGACCGTGAGCATCACCGTGGGGCCCGTCAACGACGGGCCCGTGGCCGCCGATCAGGACGTGACGACGAACGAGGACACGCCGGTGGGCATCACGCTGGTGGCCGCGGACGTGGACGGCGACGCGCTGGCCTATTCGGTCGTGACCTCGCCGCAGCACGGGACGCTGTCGGGGACGGGGCCGAGCCTGACCTACACGCCGGCGGCCGACTATCACGGGCCGGACGGCTTCACGTTCCGGGCCCGCGACGGCGCGCTCGACTCGAACGTGGCGACGGTCCGCATCACGGTGCGGCCGGTCAACGACGCGCCGAGCTGCGTGGCCGCGGCGGCGGTGCCGGAGCAGGAGCTGTGGCCGCCGAACCACCGGCTGGTGCGCGTGAACGTCGTCGGCCTGACCGACGTGGAAGGCGAGCCGATCACCGTCCAGGTCACCGCGATCCGGCAGGACGAGCCGGTGTCCGGCCAGGGCAGCGGCAACACGGCGCCGGACGCGGTGCTGGCGCCGCCCCAGGTGCGCGTCGAGCGCCAGGGCGGCAGGGACGGCCGCGTGTACCACCTCTCGTTCACCGCCTCGGACGCGAGCGGCGGCACCTGCACCCGCACGGTCGCGGTCTGCGTGCCGCACGACCAGGGTGACGGCGTCCCGGTCGCGCACAGCGCGGACGACGGCCACGAGACGCACGACCCGGCGGACCTGACGGCCGGCGGCAGCACGGGCCGCGGCCAGTGCGTGGACCAGGGTCCGCTCCACGACTCGACGCAGCCCTGAGCGCGGCCGCCGCCGTCTTCGCCGCCGCGCTGGCCACGCAGCTTCCCGCCGCGCCCTACCACGGCACCCCGCCGGAGGTCGTGACGGCGATGCTGGAGCTCGCGGCGGTGCGCGCCGGGGACGTCGTCTACGACCTCGGCTGCGGCGACGGGCGGATCGTGATCGCGGCCGTACGCACGCCGGGCGTGCGCGGCGTGTGCGTGGAGCTCGACCCGGCGCGGCTGCGCTGGGCGCGCGATGCCGCCGCGGAGGCGGGGGTCGCGGAGCGCATCCGCTTCGTGCAGGGCGACCTCTTCGAGGTGCCGATCGCCGACGCGACCGTGGTGGCGCTCTACCTGATGCGCCCGGCGAACCTGAAGCTGCGCCCGCGGCTGCAGCGCGAGCTGCGGCCGGGAGCCCGCGTCGTGTCCCAGACGTTCGACATGGGCAACTGGGAGCCGGACCGCTCGATCACGGCCGGCCAGCCGCCGAAGACCATCTACCTGTGGACGGTCAAGGGGCCGTGACGCTCCTCGCCGGCTTCTCCTCGATCGCGAACAGGTGCTTGAGGCCGCGCACGATCAAGAGGCCGTCGGAGATCGCCGGGGTGGCCATCAGCACCTCGCCCATCGGGTTGGTGCTGAGCAGCTCCGGCCGCGCCGAGGCCGTGAGCACGAACACCTCGCCGTCCTCGCCGGCAAGGTAGAGCTTGCCGTCCGCGGCGACCGGCGAGGCGCTGAACGCGCCGCCCTTGCCCGCCACCCGCTCCTGGTACACCCGGTCGCCGGTGCGGGCCACGTAGGCGGACAACACGCCGTTGTTGAGCAGCGTGTACAGGTGGTCGCCGTAGACGATCGGCGTCGGCATGTAGGGGCCGCCGCGCTTCGAGCTCCAGGCCACGAACGCGCTCGCGGTGGCGTCCGCGGGCAGGGTCAGGTCGCCCGAGCCGCCCGGCCTCACCGCGTAGATGGGCTGGATGCCGCGGTAGCCGTTCGTGACGAAGATCAGGCCGTGGGCCACGATCGGCGTGGGCGCGGTGACCTCCGAGTTCGGGCCCAGCCGCCACAGCTCCTTCCCGGTGAGCGGATCGTAGGCGCGGATGAACTTCGTGGCGTGGGTGATCAGCTCGTCGCGCGGCGGGCCCTCGTAGACCGTCGGGGTGCCCCAGGAGGGGATCTCCTCGCGGGAGGTGCGCCAGACCGGGGTGCCGTCCGCGAGCCGGAAGGCGGCGACGTACGAGTCCTCCTGGCGGTCCACCTGCACGATCACCAGGCCCTGGTAGAGGATCGGCGAGCTGGCGGCGCCCCACTCGTAGTCGGGGTCGTAGAACCAGCCGGCGTTGAGCAACCCGAGGTCGCGCTTCCAGAGCAGGCGGCCCTGCGTGTCGTAGGCGTAGAGCCCCTCGGAGCCGAAATGGGCCACCACCACGCGCCCGTCGGTGGCGGGCGTGCACGAGGCCTGGGTGGACTTGGGGTGCCGCCTGGTCTTCGGCACGCCCTCGTGGGCCACGCGCTCCCAGCGCACGCGGCCGGTGCGCTTGTCGATCGCGTACACGCGCCACGAATGGCGCGAGGTGTCCTTGGACGGCTCGACGTCGCCGTAGAGGCCGTGCCGGAACACGGCCGCGGGGTCGCTGCTGACCGCGGTGGTGACGTAGACGGTGTCGCCCCACACGATCGGGCTCGAGACCGCGAGACCGGGGATCTCCACCTTCCAGAGGACGTTGGTCCCCTTGGTTCCGTCCCAGGACGTCGGCGTGCGCGCGCCCGCCGCGACCCCGGACGCCTTCTCGCCGCGGAAGGACGGCCAGTTCTGGCTCCAGGCGGCCACCGGAACCAGCGCCAGCGCGAGGGCGAGCGTGCGCTTCATCGCGCGGGGCCCTGCTCGCGGGCGAACCAGCGCTCGCGTCCGGGCTGGGTGAGCGTGAAGCCCTGCACGCGGCCGCCCTCCACCTTGAAGGCGATGCGCACGCGCCCGTCGTCCCGCAGGCGGAAGCGCGTCGCGTCGAAGGCGCCCAGCGCCTGGGGCGGACCGCCGAAGGTCACCTGGAGGCCGCCCTCCGCGACCGAGAGCTCGACCGTCGAGGGCGCGTCCTTCTCGCGGTAACGGCCCGCGTAACCGGCCAGCGTGGCCGCGTCCACCACGAAGGCCGCTTTGGGCGGCGGCACCGCTCCCGCGCGCCCGAGCACCGCGACCACGTCGGCCGCGGCCGCCTTCTGGGCGTCCTCCAGCGCGAACGACAGCTCGTCGGCCGTGAGCTGGCCGCTGCCGACCGCCGCCTCGACCAGCGCGACGCTCTTCTGCTCGACCCCGCTCTCCAGGACGCCGCCCGCGCCGCTGGCGCCGCGCGCCAGGAGCAGCCGGGCCACGGCCGCGTGGCCGTTCTGCGCCGCCCAGACCAGCGGCGCCACCCCGTAGAAGGAGTCCTTCGCGTTCGCGTCCGCGCCGCGGTCGAGGAGCAGGGTCGCGATCTCGAGGTGGCCGCGGTCCGCGGCGAAGGACAGGGCGGTGCGCTCGTAGCGGAACTTCGCGTCCACGGGCACGCCGGCGTCGAGCGCCGCCCTCACTGCGGCGACGTCGCCCTTGCGGACGGCCTGCAGGAGCAGGTCGGGGGACGGCGGCGCGGCCGGGGCGGCGGCCCACAGCGCGACGGCGAACGCAGGAAGGACGGGCACCGGCGGAACATATGCCCGCCGGCCGCGCGATTCAAGGCGCCGGCCGCCTACGCCGGCTGCGGGACCGCCGCCTCCTTCTTGAACACGAAGCTCTCGCGGTCCGGGCTGTCCACGATGATGTGGTCGCCCTCGCGGAACTTGCCGGCCAGCACCTCGACCGCCAGCGGGTTCTCGATCACGCGCTGGATCACCCGCTTGAGCGGGCGCGCGCCGAAGACCGGATCGTAGCCGCGCTCGGCCAGCACCTTCCGCGCCTCGTCGGTCAGCTCGATGGCGATCTTGCGCTCCCCCAGGCGCTTCTGCACGTCGCGCATCTGGATGCCGACGATCTGCTCGATCTGCTCGGGACCGAGCGAGCGGAAGATCACGATCTCGTCGATGCGGTTGAGGAACTCCGGGCGGAACGTGCCGCGGAGCACCTCCATGAGCCGGTCCTTGCCCTCGTCGCCCAGCTCGCGCCCGCGCTGGGCCATCTCCATGATCAGGTCGGAGGCCACGTTGCTGGTCATGATCACCACCGTGTTGCGGAAGTCCACGGTGCGGCCCTTGCCGTCGGTGAGGCGGCCGTCGTC